>CBDTWX010000486.1:0-4524 GCA_965364305.1 uncultured Thermoanaerobaculia bacterium | reverse complement strand
GGGCGCCTGCGGTCCTTCTTCATCTGCTGCGGTGGTGGCATGAACGTGGGGTTCACGACTTCGATGTCGTTCTGGGTGAGGGTGGCCCGCTCCGACCGGATTTCTTTAGCCTCGCAAGGACGGTAGTCTACGATCCGTTTCCCTCGATGTGGCGCGGCTTCCGCGGTTTGTTTCGGCTCCTTCCTCCCGCCGCCCGCCGCGCGATGCTGAAGACTCGTCTGCGGACGGCGCTCCGGGGGCGTCGGTACGATCTCATCTACTCCAACACGGTCGCCAACGAGGAGGTGCTTCAGGCACTGAATTGGCTGGATTGTCGATCCGTCGTGCATGTTCACGAGCTGGAGTACGCGATCCGACGCGTTGGACCGCGAATCAGGCCCCTCAAGGATCACGCTGATCACTTTATCGCCGTATCGGACGCCGTGAAGGACAATCTCGTGGCGCGACACGCGATCCCGTTGGAACGGATATCCGTGGTTCACGAAGCCGTCTGGTCGGCCGATCTTCCAGAAATCGACTCGTCCCAAAGGGAGATGGGTGCGCCTCCTGTGATCGCTGGCTGCGGGGTTGGTGACCCTCGAAAGGGAATCGACCTTTTGCCGCGGTTGGCCGCCGATCTCACCCGGTCGTTTGCGGATCAGAATTTCCTGATCCGTTGGATCGGGCGAGTCGACCCGGAGTGGCGGGATCTCATTCTCCTCGATCTGGATAGGCTCGGACTTGCCGGTCGGGTGGAGTTTGTCGGAGAGATTCTGGATCCGAAAGCAGTCTTTGCGGAAGCCGATATCTTCGTACTCCCATCGCGCGAGGATCCTTTTCCGTTGGTCTGTCTCGAGGCCGCTCAGAGCGGTCTGCCCATCGTGTGCTTTGCCGACGGCGGCGGCGCCCCGGAGTTGGTCGAGGAGGATGCGGGAAGGGTGGTGCCCTACCTCGATGTCTCGGCGATGGCCGCCGCCGTTGCCGAAATCGTGGGTAATGTCGAATTGCGCGCGCGGCTCGGAAATCGAGCGCGGGAGAAGGTGGAGAGACTGTACACCGTCGATCGTCAAGCGGAGCGGGTTCTCGAGCTTGTCGAGAGATTGATCTCCGAGGGCGGGCGGACAGATGTTGCCGGTTGAGGAGCAGATCCGCCGCGGTCTGCTGGTGTGTCCGGAGTCCAGACAACCGCTGGTCATGGAGAGGGGTACGGTCAGGACGGTCGATGCGAGCCATTCCTATCCCGTGCACCGGGGAGTTCCGATCTTTCTGTCTTCGGAGCAACGGAAACGATTCCTCCTCCAGCACGATCAATCGATGAAGGAGGAGTATGAATCGGATGCCGATGCTGACCCGCGACAGCGCATCGACCGTCTCTTTGCACTGTTCGGCGACCAGCGCTCACGGCTCTCGCGAGAGGTGTGGAACGATCTGCTAACTCGACTGTCTGATGACCAGCTCTGCGTGTCGATCGGAGGAGGCCCCAGGAGGGTGCACCCCCTCTTCGTCAACCTCAATATCGAAAACTTCGACAATGTCGACGTCGTAGCGGACGCCCACCGTTTGCCCTATGCCGATGAGTCGGTGAGAGCGGTCCAGTGGGAGGCCGTTCTCGAACATCTTTCTGACCCGGATGTCGCGGTCCGCGAGATCCACAGGGTGCTTGTCGAGGGGGGAGAGGTCTTCAGCGTCACTCCCTTCCTCCAGAAATTCCATGCCTATCCCAACCACTTCTTCAACCCCACCCTCGAGGGCCACAAGTTGGTCTTTGAAAACGCGGGGTTCGTCATCGAGGAAAGCGGTGTGTGTGTGGGGCCATCGTGGATGATTTCCGATCTCCTGGTCGAGTACGTCGGCATGCTCGTTCCGATTCGCGGCCTGCGCGCGCTGGCGATGTTCGCAACGCGGGCCCTGCTGCTGCCCCTCAAGGTCTTCGATCTCTGGTTGAATCGCCTCCCCAGGGCTCATGTCCTCGCCTCGACCACATTCGTCCACGCTGTCAAGGTCGAGTGAATGAAGCTGGACTCACGACCCGTGGCGCGAGCCGGAGGTGCTCGCAAGACGGACCTCCCTGCGCCACGCCCACCACCGACCCGGCCATGCCAGACACAGCAACGGGAGCTGTGCCGGGTGATGCAGTCGAAAGTACTGAAAAAGTCCCTGATAGAGAAACCTCTGGTACAGCGACTGGTCGAACTTCTGCGAGGAGACTCCGTCGAGGTGAACCACGCGTGTTTTTGAAAGCACGTGGCTGGTGTATCCGGCTCGCTTGATGCGAAAGGCGAGATCCACATCGTTGAACAGCAGAGGAAAGCGTTCATCGAAGAGTGCTCCGATGCGGTCGACAACCTGACGACGTATGAGACTGAACGAGGCTCCCGGCTGATCGACCTCTTCGACCTGGTCAAAGCTCCGGTCGCGCAGAAAGTAGGAGTTTTGGATTCTCCGCCCGAGCAGGAAACGGTCGATTGCGCGCCCGAAACGATGGTAGTGCGCGATGACGAAGAGGGCGTTTGGAAGCCGCCGGAAGAACTCCTGCGGATCTCCGTCGCGGTCGCAAAACCGGGGTGTGACGACCCCCACGCCGGGGTGGGCGTCGGCGTGGTCGGCAAGGGCTTTGACTGCGTTGTCTTGAATCACGATGTCGTTGTTGCCGACGATCAGGTATCTCCCGCCGCTGATCTCGAATGCCTGGTTGCAGGCTCGCGCGAAGTAGAGGTTCTCATCGTTGAAGATCGGTTTGATTCGAGCATCCTGATCGGCCATCTGGCGGATGACCTGGAGGCTGTCATCGGTCGATCCGTTGTCGACGACGATGAGCTCGAAGTCGACGTCCCGAGTGTGGACGAGGATCGAACGAAGGCACTCGGACAGGGTTTCGCCACCGTTCCAGTTGGGTATGATGATCGATACGGCGATCGCCACGGATCTCACACTCTGTTGGAAAGGTAACGAAACAAAGAAGATTGACTCTGGGACATCGGGTGATTTTACCACTACTCCGGGGGTCGCCACGGCGACCCGATACAATGCCGAAGAGGCATTCCGGCTGGTGAATCGGCGGCAGGGGGTGCGGCAGGGGATGACGTTGCTCAAACGGAAAAATGGAGCGGAATCGGGGCGGATTCAAACCGGACACCGTCGTCGAGTCCTCTTCCGTGCCGTCGGGGATCAGAGTGTGGCCAGCACGAGGTACAGGGTCCTGTCCCATCAAAAAGCCCTCGAGGAGGCGGGATATACACCCGAGATCGAGCTGCAACCGTCGGCGCGGTGGAAGGCCGTTCGTCTTTCCCTGCGTTTGGCCGAACTTGTTGCGGATACCTGGGGTCCGCTCGCCGCAGACCTCCTCTTCGTCCACCGACGGACCTACCCGCCGTTATTTGCACGGCGGCAGCGGAGACCCGGCGTTCCCCTCGTCTTCGACTTCGATGACGCGCTCTATTTGCCGCCGCCGAGTGCGCCTCAGGACGAGCGTGAAATGGCCCGGTATCACCGAAACTTCGTGGCAACCGTGGCAGCTGCCGACCTCGTCGTCTGCGGCAACCGAGAGCTCGCGTCGCGGGTGCCGAACGGGCGGACCGCCATTCTGCCGACCCCGGTCGACTGTGACCTCTTCAGCCCGGGTGCGGTGAGGGCTTCTGCCGACCCGGTCGTCGGGTGGGTCGGTCACGCGGACAACCTCCCGTACCTGGAGGGTTTGGCGCGCCCGTTGCGCGAGCTGGTCAGCCGCCATCCCGGGTTCCGATTGGTGGTGGTCGCCGATCGAACGGTGCGGATCGACGGCGTGCCGATCGAGTTCCGGCGATGGAAGCTCGAGGACGAAGTGGCCTGTTTCGACGGAATCAAGGTTGGGTTGATGCCCCTCCCGGACACGCCCTGGACGCGCGCCAAGTGCGCCTTCAAGGCCCTCCAGTACATGGCGCTCGGCATCCCCCCGGTCGTATCGCCGGTGGGAATGAACCGCGAGGTCGTGGTGGATGGAGTCAATGGCTTTCTAGCCGAACGACCCGAAGATTGGGTGCGTTCCGTCGACGGGCTGCTGCGCGATGAACAGATGGCAGACGGTGTGGCCGTTGCGGCGCGGAAAACGGTCGAGTCGGAATACTCGGTGCCGGTCATGTCTCGACGGCTGGTCGAGATGCTCGACGAGCTGCTGGGTGACAAGGCTCCTCTGGCACGGGGTGTCTGACGGATGTGCGGGATTGCCGGAATCCTCGGAGATCGAGACGTCGACCGGAGAAGGCGGCGTGTCCAGCGAATGACCGGCGCCCTCCTCCATCGCGGGCCGGATGACGAGGGATTCTTCGACGATGACGCGGTGACCTTCGGTTTCCGACGGCTGGCGGTGATCGACCTCGAGACCGGGAATCAACCCATCGTGCTGCCGGATCGCCGGCTGGCGATCGTCCTCAACGGCGAGATCTACAACTTTCGCGAGCTGCGCCACGAGCTGCGCGCAAAAGGTCATCGATTTCAGAGCTCGGGTGACGTCGAGGTGGTGCTGCGCCTGTGGGCCGAGGAGGGCGCCGGTTGTCTGCGGCGGCTCAA
>CBDTWX010000485.1:0-4529 GCA_965364305.1 uncultured Thermoanaerobaculia bacterium | reverse complement strand
CCCCGCCGGTGCGCAGGATGCCTCCGATCCGCCGCCGCGCGCGGTGGCGGCCGGCGCGGAGGCGACGAGAGAGACCGCTCGAGCGGGCGGCGGTTTCATCGACGTGACCGCGGTCGCCACCACCTTGATCGCTTTCGACAAGGATGGGCGCGCGGTCCTCGACCTGAGGCCGGAGGAGCTGCTGGTGATCGAGGACGGTCAGCCGGTCCGGCTCCTGGCGCTCGAACCGGGTCTCGCCCCTGAAAAAGACCCGTTTGGGACCGCGAGCACGGGGAGGCTTTCCGAGTCGACCACTGCGGCATCCTTGCCGCCATCGAGGCCCTGGAGGGTCGTGGTGTATGTGAGCACCGAGCTTGCCGGCCGTTTCGTTTTGCGAGAGCTGTGCCGGCGCACCGCAACTGAGGCAACCCGGCTGACCGATCTCGGAGGGGTCGATGTGGTGCTCGCCGACCCGTCTCCCGTGCTCATGACGGAGGCAGGTCGACGGCCGGACGAGGTCCGGGAGGCGCTCGAGATCATCGCCAGGGATGCCTCCGGAATGACAACCGTCGAGCGGATTCGCAACGCGTTTACCCAGGAGTTCAAGCCTGGGGTGGGCTTTGACCGGAGAATCTCCATCACCCAGGCGAGCCCTCAGGCCTTTGCCACCCAGGCGAGAGCGGCCGTCCACCGTGAGCGGACCGTGATTCGCGGCGAGATCGACCGCATGGTCGCCTGGATGCAGAGCCAGCCGCCCGCGGCCCGGGGGCTGCTGGTGTGGATGACCGGCGGATTCGACCTCAACCCGGCCGATTTCTACATCCCGTTGGTCGAACAGATCGACTCGGGGCTGGCGGCGACCCTGCGTTCGGACTATTCGATGCTCAGCCTCGAGAGCGACGTACGGCAGATGGTCGAGGTGGCGTTGTCTCACGGCTGGACCGTGCTGCCGGTGAACTCGTCGCGCACGAGGTTCACCTACGGCGCGGAGGTGGATGGCGCGGGCAAGGTCCAGCACCATCAGGGAGTCAATGCCGGCGCGATCAGCACCCAACAGGGATATTTTCGACAGGTGGCGCCGAGCTTCCCGTTGCAGATCATCGCCCGCTCCACCGGCGGTGAGTT
Source organism: uncultured Thermoanaerobaculia bacterium (assembly GCA_965364305.1). Classification (GTDB taxonomy): domain Bacteria; phylum Acidobacteriota; class Thermoanaerobaculia; order Thermoanaerobaculales; family Sulfomarinibacteraceae; genus Sulfomarinibacter. The sequence goes on along the minus strand of CBDTWX010000485.1, from coordinate 3,425 downwards.
CGTCGCCAACGAAGATCAACTCCGGACCGCCCTCGACCACATTCGCGGAGCCTATGCAGTCACCTATCAGGTGGAGCGACCGGTCGATGGGCGCCTCCACCGACTCGAAATTCGCTGCACCCGCCCCGGGGTTCGTTTGCGGGGCCGTCTGTACGCGGCTTCCGGCAACCTGCGAGGCGTTTCAACCGCCCGGGCGAAAGGTCTGCTGGCGGGCGAGGTGATAGATGGCGTTCTCGAGATGACCGCCGATGTCCGCAACATCAGCAAGGCACCGAAGGGTCAGCAGATCGGAGACCTTCTCGTGAGTGCAGATCTCGGCGAGCTGAGGCCGACGCTTGGTCCGGTGAATCTCGGTGAGATGAGGGTCACCGTGGTGGTCGAGATCGCCAATCGTTCCCCGTTCATCCACCACCAGGAAATTGCGGTTGATTGGAACACCATCCACGACACGTGGCAGTTCGGCGCCGACATCACGTGGCCGAAGAATGCCTCACGGCTCGCTGTGGTCGTCGAGGAGCTGGTCTCCTCGACCTGGGGCGCATCCATCGTTTCATTGAAATGAATCCTGCCCCGCTGCGAAAACTTCCTCGATTGCCAAAGCGCTTTCGGGATAGTATCGACTGCCGGTTCATCACCGTTTTGACCTGAGACGCGATCAGTCGCCGCTGCGGTTGCGACCGCATAAATTCGCCTTCCGGCGTGACGTGATCAGAGATGTGCACTAGACTCGATGGCCAGTGAATTCACCCGGCCGTTGCACGTTCGCTCTATCGATCGCGATACCCGTGGTTTTCGGGGCCAGCATGGTCGTGCCGAGGGTCACGGATGGATCAGACGTCGCCCCGTCGTGTGTCCACGAGCTGGTCTACGATGCCTTTGCCGGCCTGATCCTGGTCCCGGTAACGATCGGCGACTCCCCACCACTTGATTTCATTCTCGATTCCGGCGCCAGCCAGAGCGCCATCACCGATCCATACCTTTCGGCCGCGCTCGGCCTCGAGGTCAGTGAAACGGGGCTTGCGCGAGGTATGGGATCCGGAGCCAGGAGAGTCCTGATCGCCGACGACACCTGTATCCGTGGCAACGGACAGGAGATCGTGTGCACATCGCTCGTGGTGCACGATATCGGGGTACGTTTGGCTGCGATGGCCGGTCGGGACATCCACGGTTTTCTCGGCGCCGAAATCTTTGATCGCTACGTGGTCGAGATCGATGCCGAGAACCGGCGCCTCTTGCTTCACGACCCAGAGGCATTTGTCTACCGGGGCGGTGGGCAGGTCCTGCCGCTCGAGGTGATCGACCGGCGGCCGGTCGTCGAGGGCTCGGTTGTGGTCGAGACGGGCAAAAAACCAGTGCCCGTCCGTCTCGTGGTGGACACGGGGTCGGGCCGCTCCATGACCCTCATCACGAAATCTCGCCGACAGCTCAAACCACCGGCCGAGCGAACCCTCAGCGGCAGCATCGGGGTGGTCGGCGAGACCCTGGTTGTGGTTGGACCGGTTGCGGAGCTGCGATTGGGAACCCTGGTGACGAGCAAGGTCGAGGCGGCATGGATGGAGCCGTTTCAGATCCCTGCGGTTCGCAACATTCCAAAGCTCAATGGAATCCTCGGCAACTCGTTGCTCAGCCGTTACCGCGTGTTTTTCGACTACCAGCACGGCTATATGATACTCGAATAATGTCCGGGTTTCCGGATGCCCTGCACGAAAATTCGGATTGAGGATCGAAATCAACACGCTCCGCGCGCGTCCCGCTTTGCCGAAAGTTGGCAGGCGTATTGCATGGTGGCTGGTGGCCACCTTTTTCAATAACGAAGGTGACGAGAAGAACGGAAAGGAGAGGTAACGATTCGGAGGAGGCCCGAAATTCAACGGGCCGTCCGCATGAAAGACGTCAACAACAAGGAGGAAAGGTATGAAATTTTCGGGAAGATTACTCATTGCGTTCCTGGCCTGCACCCTGGCCGCCGGCGCCCTGATGGCGCAGACGACCCGCGGTGACATCCAGGGCCGCGTCAACGACGAACAGGGAGCCGCACTGCCCGGGGTCACCGTAACCATCAAGTCCGATGCCCTCATCGGCCAGCAGAGCACGGTCACGGACGCTCAGGGCGCCTACAAGTTTCTCGTGCTGCCTCCAGGCGCCTACTCGGTAACCTACAGCCTGGCGGGCTTCCAGACCCGAACCCAGGAGAATATCGCGGTCAAGATCGGCTCGACGACTCGCGTGGATGCGGTCATGACCTCGGCCTTCACCGACGAGGTGGTGGTGACCTCGGAGTCGCCGCTGGTCGACACCGCCAACACGGCGGTCGGTCTCGAAATGTCGCAGGAGTTCTACGCTGACCTTCCGGTGCAGCGGAACTACGCCTCGGTGGCGCGCGTTGCGCCGGGCGCCCAGGTCGACGACTCCGGTCAGACCTTTTACGGCTCGTCCGGCGCCGAGAACGCCTACTACATCGATGGCGCCAACACCACCGGCGTCGAGCTCGGCGAGCAGGGCACCAGCCTCAACTTCGAGTTCATCGACGAGGTCCAGGTCAAGACCGGTTCGTACTCGGCCGAGTACGGCCGCGCCACCGGTTCGGTGATCAACGTGATCACCAAGTCGGGCGGCAACGAGTTCAAGGGCGACGTCTTCGGCTACTACGACTCGCCGTCGACCCAGGCCGACCTCAAAGGGTCCGCCGCAGACGGCGCTGTCACCGCCTCGAGCCTTCGCAAGGACTTCACGCGCTCTGACATTGGCGTCGACCTCGGCGGCTACATCGTGCGCGACAAGCTGTGGTTCTTTGCCGCCTACAACCGGGTCGACAACGAAAACAACCAGGTCGTGCTGCAGGACTTCTCGCGCGTCATCACCGGCGGCACCGAGCTCAACCAGGAGTTCACGGCCACCACCGACGCCGACCTGTATGCGGCCAAGCTGACCTGGCGCGCCGCCTCCAACCACTCGGTGTCGGGCTCCTACTTCGCCGACCCGACCACCAACGCCGGCATCCTCGCCGGTCAGTCATTTGCCGCGACGCCGCTCCACTTCGTGGGCACGAACGATACCGGTGGTGACAACTGGTCCGTCAACTACGACGGCATCTTCGGTCAGAACGTGGTGCTCTCGGCCCGCGCCGCGCACCACTCGGAAGAGGACCTGACCGGCGGCCCCGGCGCGACGGTCGAGGGCTTCATCGACTTCACCGATCCGATCGGTGACGGCACCACGGTGTGGGGTTGGGACGCGGAGCCCGGCACCAACGCCAACCAACGGGTGTCCGGCTTCGGTTTCTTCCAGAACCAGCCCGAGCTGACCCGCGACCAGTACAACGCCGACCTGTCGTGGTTTGTCGGCAACTTCGGCGGCTCGCACGAGTTCAAGATCGGCTACGAGTACGAGGACATCGGCGGCACCAACGACAACTGGAACGGCGG
>CBDTWX010000484.1:0-4532 GCA_965364305.1 uncultured Thermoanaerobaculia bacterium | reverse complement strand
TTTCCGTGCGGAAAGAATGAGTGGTTAGTGTACTTGACTTGGACAACTCTGTTCGTTTCAGCCGGGATACGCAGACCAGGCCGGCTAGACCCGGCACCGCGCCGTCCATCCGAAGATGGAACCGACTGAGATCAGCACCCTACTCACGATTTCGCGGGCTACCCCGCGGAAGCAACTGCGGCGTCGTTCCCCCGGATTCGCATTTCTTGTCATTCCGGACAGGGACGCGTGGCGTCTTTGGAGGAATCTGTGAGAAAGCAATCAGAGGCGGGATCAGCGTCGCGGACGCCCGACGCAGCATGCCTCGAAGACCTGAAGGTCGAGTTCGTCGTACGCGACTGATTCGGGTCCTCGGTCGGAGATGCTCGGGATCTTGGTTCTCGGGGCGGCTCGGTTCTCGATGGTCGGTTTACGGCTTCTTCCAACGATCGCGGAGCCACAGCCAACTGTGGGGCCGCTCGCAGATGGTCTCCTCGTAGAAGCTTTGAATCGTTGGGCCGTCGATAGCAACGTCGCCTACCATCGGCAGCGGGCCCAAAAACCTCGCCCGGTGTTTGCCGACTCCTTTCCGCCAATAGCGCAGACCGTAGACCGGTGCACACCTTCTTTCAGCCGCGACGGAAACCACCGGCGATGTCCACGCGGGGCGCCCGAAGAAATCGACCGGAATCCCCTTTCGGTAACGCTGATCGAGGAGAAAGACCAGGGCTCGCCCGGCGGCGATCTCCTTCATGATGCTCCTGAAGGAGTCCTTGGATGGCAGCAAGCCGAGACCGAACGCGCGTCTGACTTTGTCGACGTAGTCCGTTGCGGGCTTCCACCTCGGGTTCTTCACGACCACGTTGGCCGGCAGCGATTCGTTGCGTCCGACCATGGGTCCGACGAGGTCCCACGAGCCGAAGTGACCGGCGCCGAGGATGACGCCTTCTTTCGCGGCAACGTGTTTTGGATCGGTTCACTGTTTTCTACGGTCGGGTGAATGCAGGGCTCGCGTACCTCGTGGAACAGCTCGATGTAGCCCATGACCAGCTCCGCCGCCTCCCGTCGCAGGTTGGGGCCCAGCGGAAGGTCAGAGAACACATGCCGAAATCCCGCTACCGCGGTTGCCTTGCGGAAAGGCAAGACGGTCCACCACAGCCACGCCAGCAACCACGACAGATGCCAGCCCATGCGGAGTGGAATGCGGGAGAAAACCCAGACGATGATATTGAACGTGACTCTTAGCTCCGCGTCGGGTGGGAGTTCGATCTTGACGATGGCCTTTGTGGACAATTATTCGATTGATGCCTATCTTGATCTCAATATGTCACAGGAATCTGAGGGTAATTCGCGACCAGCGCGCCGGGAACCCTATTTGTGTTTGACTCTCGGTGAGGGACCGATGGTCGAAAGGGGCATCGATATGTCGAACCGAATTCGTAATCGGACCACGGCTTTTCTGGTGCTCGCGATTCTGATCGCTGGCCAGGTTGATCCAGGAGAAAAGGCTGCGAGCCCACAGTTCGAGGAGGTGGCGCATCTCTTTCCAATGGTGGACCTCGTGGAAGACGATGCCCGTTTCGGTTCCAGTGTCTCGATGGATGGCGACACCATGGTGGTGGGGGCACCGGAGGAGAATGCTTTGGGGACGGCCTCGGGTGCGGCCTACGTCTTCGTCAAGATCGACGACGCGTGGTACATCCAGGCCAAAATCCTGGCCTCCGACGGCGCCGGTGGCGACCGTTTCGGGAGCTCGGTTGCGGTCGAGGGAGACACCCTTGTGGTGGGCGCCTATTGGGCGGATGCTCCGGGCTACCAATCGGGCGCCGCGTACGTTTTTCGTCGAACCGGCAGCCTGTGGACCGAGGAGGCCAAGATCACGGCCTCCGACGGCGTTGCCGGCGATGATTTCGGCGTTTCGGTGGCGGTGGACGGTGCCACGGTGGTCGTCGGGGCCAACCAGGAGGGCGAATTGGGCGCGGCCGCCGGGGCGGCGTACGTCTTCGTCAACCCGGGTGGCGGTTGGACCGAGCAGCAGAAGCTGACGGCAGGAGATGGAGGGGCCTCGGATCAGTTCGGTACCTCGGTGGCGGTGGATGGTGAGACCGTGCTGGTCGGCGCCCACACCCACAGTGCCCACGGGTCTTTTGCAGGGGCAGCATACGTCTTCACCCGTTCGGCAGGGGTCTGGTCAGAGCAGCAGGAGCTACTGCCGACCGGGCTCCAGCCCGACGACCGTTTTGGTTTCTCGGTGGCATTGGAGGGCGACACCTCGGTGGTGGGCGCGATCTACGACGGTGCCGGTGCGGCCTACGTTTTCGTCCGGTCAGGCGTGACCTGGAGTCAGCAGCAGCGGCTTTCGGACCGCGATGGGGTGGTCGGCGACCAGTTCGGCCGGTCGGTGGACATTTCGTCCGACACCGTGGTCGTCGGCGCGATCTTCGACGATCACTTAGGGGGTGCAGGAGGCGGTATCGACGCCGGCTCGGCCTTTGTCTTCACGCGCTCCGGCACGGTGTGGACTCAGCAGCAAATGCTGGGCCCGGGGGAGAGCGTGGGCGGGGATTGGTTCGGATACTCGGTGGCGGTGTCGGGTGACAACCTGGTGGCCGGTGTTCCCTACGCCGACCCCTACGTCCTCGTTTCGGATACCGGATCGGCGATCGCGTACGAACGGAGGAGCGGTGTCTGGACCACGCTCAACACGGTGCGCGCCCTCGAGCCTCCCGACGCTTATTTCTGGTTCCCGATGTCGGTGTCGATGTCGGACGACGTTGTGGTTGTCGGCGCAACCGCGGAGGAGGTCCAGGGGTTATCATCGGCAGGCGCGGCCTATGTCTTCCTCAGGTCGGGCACCACCTGGTGCCAACAGGCCAGACTTACCGAGCCTGTGCCCGGCGGAGGGGCCTGGTTCGGCTGGTCTGTGGCTATCGAGGGCGACACCATCGTAGTTGGTGCCCAGAACGACGAACATCCCGGCGGCATCGCCGCCGGAACGGCATTCGTCTTCGTCTGGTCCGGGTCCAGTTGGGAGTTACAGGACTCGCTGACGGCTTCGGACGCTGGCGATGAGGACAATTTTGGGGCCTCTGTCGCAATTTCGGGCGACACGATCATCGTCGGATCAGATTATCAAGGTATCGACCATCTTGGAGCCGCCTACGTCTTCGTTCGTTCGGGGACCGTCTGGAGCCAGCAGGCCAAGCTGGTCGCTTCGGATGGAGCCGACACAGATGGTTTCGGCAAATCGGTGAGGATCTCGGGGGACACCGTGCTTGTCGGCGCCAATCTCGACGATCACTCCGGCCTTGTCCAAGCCGGCTCGGCTTATGTCTTTGTTCGCTCGGGCACCCTCTGGTCCGAAGTGGATAAGCTGACGGCTCCCGACGCCGCAGCGGGAGATTTCTTTGGTGAATCACTCGCGATGGATTCGGGGACGGCGCTGGTGGGTGCCTTTGGTGCCGACCCAACGGGAGTCAGTTTTGCAGGGAAAGCCTATATCTACAGGAAGGTCGGAGAATTCTGGAGCCATCAGCAGACCCTCGTTGCCCCGGACCCGTCGGAAGAGGACTATTTTGGATTTGGGGTGGCTCTGGACGGTGACGCGCTGGCCATCGGTGCGCCTGGCTGGGAGGCGTCCGGCTCCACCAGCGAAGGATCGACGTACATCTTCGGCCGTTCGGGCGTGACCTGGTCTCTCGATCAGCACCTTGTCGCGGAGGACAGCCAGGAGTGGGCGGAGTTTGGAAGGGGCGTAGCTATACGCGACGGCACCGTTGTGGTGACCGCCCCAGAGACCAGTTTCCCACCAGGGATCGATGTTGGTTCGATCTACGTCTTCGAGTCCGGTGTCGTTTTCAGCGACGGCTTCGAATCCGGCGACACCTCGGCCTGGTCGACCGCCGTGCCGTAGAAGGCAGAACAGCATCGGACCGGCGAGCGAAGGTCAAGGCACCTGAAGGCTGACGCTGTGATGATTTCGTGTCTTTCCCAGCATTTCTGCAGCCACAGCAAATGGCGCCCGCTCACGGATGATCACCTCCGAGATGCGCTGACAGGCTCCGGTGATACAGTTGATGGACATCACGGCGCGCGAGAACGCCGCGTGCGGTCAGGCGTATCTTATGGAGAGTCTCTTCATCATGCTGGCGTTGGGCTACCTGGTGCTGGCGCCGATAGCCTTGATTGTGGCGATCGTGGCGCTGACCAAGGGTCGTCGGCGAGAGATGAGGCTTCAGGGCCTCGAGGCCGACAATATTCGCCTCACGGCCCAGCTTCGAAAGCTCATGCAGTCGAGGGAAACGCCTGACGCCGAAATCGACACGTTATCGGCAGATGATGAAATGACAGGATTCGAGCCTAAGGTGGTGCCCGAGCCGGCCCTATCGATGGAAATTCCGCGTCCACCCTCTATCTCGGTGCCGCCAACGCCGCCGATTCCTGAAGCTGCGGCCGACGAGCCCGCAGTTGCTGGGCCAACCCCCGAGGAACAATTCGTCGAAGATCTTCCCCCTGAGCCTCCAAAGGTGCCGCCAACGCCGCCCGAACCGCCA
>CBDTWX010000483.1:0-4533 GCA_965364305.1 uncultured Thermoanaerobaculia bacterium | reverse complement strand
CTTGGGAAACGCATCGGAACCCTCACCGCCGAGGCCGAACGTTTGATCGGCGAGCAGAGCGGAACCGAGGAGGAGGTCGTGCGGTCCCGCACCCGTCTGGCCGAAGAACAGGGCCTGCTGGCCGCAGCCCGGGATCACGAACGACGGCTGACCGACAAGGCGGAGGCCACCGCGGCACGGGTCGACAAGCTCGAAAAGGAGGTCCGGAAGCGGCGCGAAACCCACGAGGCCGAACGCAACGTTCTGCACGCCGTGGAGGTCGAACAGACGCGCGCTGAGGGCGACTGGCAACGCCTCCGCGAACACGCAGCCGACGAGCTCACGGTCGGCCTTGAAGAGCTTCTCAAAACCGACCCGGATCCCCACGACAACGCGGAGACCCTGCGCGCCGAGATCGAGCAGATCCGGACAAAAATCGAACGGCTCGGCCCGGTCAACCTGCTGGCCCTCAAGGAGCTCGACGAGTTGGAGGAGAGATCGCAGTTCCTCGACGGCCAGCGCAAAGATCTCGTCGAGGCCCTCCGCACCCTCGACGAAACGATTCGCGAGATCGACGCCACCTGCATCGAGCGTTTTGTCGCCACCTTCGAGCAGGTCAACGAGGTCTTTGCCGAAACCTTCAGCACGCTCTTCGGCGGCGGAACCGCCCGTCTCGACCTGGTTGACGAGGACGACCCCCTGGAGTCGGGCATCGACATCACCGCCCAGCCGCCCGGTAAGAAGACTCAGTCGGTACAGCTCCTTTCCGGCGGCGAAAAAGCCCTCGCCGCCCTCTCGCTGCTGCTGGCCCTCTTTCGGATCAAACCTTCGCCATTCTGCATCCTCGACGAGGTCGACGCACCGCTCGACGACGCCAACGTCGAACGCTTCTCCGATCTGGTGCACGCCATGACCGAGCACACCCAGTTTGTGTTGGTGACCCACAACCGGCGCACCATGGCGCGCGCCGATCTGCTCTACGGCGTGACCATGGAGGAACCGGGAGTGTCGAAGTTGGTCTCTGTTCGTATCGAGGAATGACTCCCATTGATGCGCTGGTGTAGCTTCGGTGTGCAAGGTACCACTCTTCGCATTGTTGGCTTGGAGAGTGCTGATGTGGTGGTGAGTCAAAAATGCCAACAATGCGAAGGGTGGTACCTGACTCGTCGATGCGAGACGCGCCCCTCGTGTTTGTTATCCTCGCCCGTATGACCGCCGAAACAGCTCCCTGGCGATTAATCGTCGATGGCGCGGTGCCCGGGGCGCACAACATGGCCCGCGATGTCGCCATCCTGGAGGCTGTCTCGGAGGGACACGCCACAGCGACGTTGCGGTTGTACGGCTGGAACCCGCCCTGTCTGACCCTCGGACGTCACCAGGGGGTCGAGGCGGCCGACCTCGAGTTCTGTCGTAGGGAGGGAGTCGACGTGGTGCGTCGGCCGACCGGCGGCCGGGCGCTGCTGCACCACCTCGAGCTGACCTACGCCGTAATCGCCCCGCTCGGGACGGGACCGCTGCCGCGCCCGCTGCAGGATGCCTATCGATTCATCTGTGGTGCGCTGGTGCGGGCGATGCGCGCCATCGGCGTCGACGCCACGCTGACGGAGGGCGAGGTCAACGTGCTGCTCCCCTCCCCCCGAAGCGCCGTTCCATGTTTCAAGGCGCCGGCGGGCGGCGAGGTCGTGGTCAGCGGTCGCAAGCTCATCGGTTCGGCGATGCGGTCTCACGCCGGCACGATCCTGCAACACGGCTCCATCCTCCTCGAATGGGACGGCCGTCTCCAGGCCGGAGCCATGAGTCTCCCCGACGATAGGGGTCTCCGCCCCCACATCACCACCCTCGCGGACGAACTCGATCGGCCTATCAGCCGTGCCGACCTCACGGACGCCGTGGTTGATGCCTTTGCCGAGGAGTTCAGGATCTCACTCGAGCCCGACCGTCTCACCCGCGACGAGGAAGCACACGAGCAAGAGCTTGCCGCCTCACTCGCCGTCACCGGCTGAGGCCGTCGTTTCCTCCTCGCCATTCCCCTCCCGAATCCGCGGTTTGATCAACGGCAGCAGGGCGAGAGCGGGCAGAGCCAGCGCGGTGGTGATGGCAAAAAACACCGCGTACCCGAGGCTCTCGACCCCGATCCCGGTAAAGGCACCGGCCACATCGCGGGTGAGGGCGAAGAGTGCCGAAAGGATGGCGTACTGGGTGGCGGCGTGCTCCTTGTCGCAGAGGTTCATGAGGAAGGACAGAAAGGCCGCGGTTCCCAAACCCTGGGTGAAGGACTCGATCACCGACGCGACGTAGATGCTTTCGCGCGGCAGATCGACGGCCGCCACAACGACATAGCCGATATTCGACACCAGCTGCCCGAGACCGAGCCAGAGAAGGGATCGAAAGATCCCGATGCGGTTGACGAGCCAGCCGCCGGCCAGCGCGCCGAGTATGGTCAGCACTGTCCCGAGGGTCACCGAGATCGTCCCGATTTCGGTCAGCGAGTACCCACGGTCCACCCAGAACGGTTTGACCATCCGACCGAGCGTCGAGTCGCCGACCTTGAAGAGCAGCACGAAGAGCAGCACCGGCACCATGCGCCAGCGAAGGAGCCACTCCAGGACCGGCCCGACAGCGTGGCGACGTGCCGTGCTGTCGAGCGGCACCCGCGGGCTCAGCCAGGCTGCCACCGCCAGGGCGAAGAAGACCAGCGCTAGAGCGACCCACAGGAGATTCCACCCGGCGAAGTCGGCGAAGACCAAAAACCCACCGCCGCCAAGGAGATACGCGACTCGGGCCGCCGAAACCCTGGTGCCGTTGATGCTGCCGACCGTCTGCGGTGTCGAGACGTCCACCGCATAGGCGTCGATGGCGATGTCCTGGGTTGCCGAGGCTGTGGTGAAGAGCAGAAGCAGTCCCCACATCAGGTACGAGGGATCGGACGCGTCCTGCGGCATGATGGCCAGCGTTACCGCACCGAGCACGAAGAGACAGGCTGTGATCCAATGCTGGCGCGCCCCAAATCGATCGACCAGCGGTGCCCACGCGAGCTTCCAGGTCCACGGCAACGAGAGCAGGCTCATGAGACCGATCTCGCGCAAAGAGACGTCGTGCACCCGGAAAAAGACCGGCCACACGTCGTACGCGATCCCGAAGGGCAGGCCCTCCGCGAAGTAGAGGACCGAAACCCAGAAGAGAACCTTCCGCTTCGTCACCGCGTCATCTTACAGATGCCACACGGTGAGTTTTTAGTTTTGAATTTTGAATTTTGAATTGTCCCCGCCGAGTCTCAGCAAACTGGGATGGGTGGGCGGGAACTCACCATTCAAAATTCATAGTTCAGAACTGTCGAGGGCGTCAGCCCTCGACGGGAATGGTCGCAATGTCCTTTCGACGCAGCGCCATGGCCATGACGATGCCCACCACCACCAAAATGGTGCCGATCCACACCAGCGAGATGAGCGGCTTGGTCGAGACATCGACCACCAGGCTTGCCGACGAGGCGGCTTCAGGCGACAGCGCGGGATCGAAGACCTGCAGCTGCACCGTGCCGCCCTCGGCGTCGATCCTCCCCGGAGACAAGGTGATGCCACCGGTGCCCGGCACCATCGCCGGCGTCACCTGAGGCTCGCCGCCCATTCCACCGCGGAAGGTCGGAACGACCTCGATGCTGCGGCCCTCGTGCTCGACTGAAAAAACCACGCCGAAGTTGATCCTGCCCGCCTCCGGGTCGAAGTCCGAAAGGTCGAAGTCGTCAAAGGTGATGCTGAGCCCCTTGTAGGCAAGGGTCTCACCCTTGCTCAAAACCGCGGTGCGTCCGATGCCGCCTCCGAGGCCGAGGAGCTCAATCCGGACCACGCCCTGGTCAACGCTCATACCCGCGGCTCGAATCTTCGCGCCAGGTGCGCCGGGAATGTCGACCGCTACCGCCTGCACACCCTCGTTTGCCGATATCATCGAAGGCTCGAGATCGACCGGTTCCATTCCCGGCCGCTCGAGCCGCACCACGATACCCACGGTGAGGGCACCCGGGACAGCGTTTTGGCTCGACATGTCAAACTCGAGAAAGGTCAGGGTCCAGTCACGGAAAGTGGCAGGCTCGTTCCGTGTGAGCGTCAAACGGCCCGAAACCGGGGCATCCTTGCCCGGTTCGAACTCCACCGGCGCCACATAGAGGTCGGTGGTGAGGAACGACTTGATGTCGGGGTTCGCAATGAGCTGGTTGGTCTTTTCGTTCACCCACATCCTAGGTTTGAGGACGAAATTGCGTCCCCTCGGTGTGCTCACCTCGACGACCATCGCATCGCGCGCCTGCGGGTTCGGCTTCTCGACCCCGCGGAAGGTCATGGTGTAGCCGAGCACCTCGGTCGGCTGACCCTCCGGCAGTCGCACCTTGTGCTGCCGGTCAAACCATCCGGTGGTCAAGAACGCGAGCAAAAGGAGCGCGAGACCGACGTGGGACAGGGGTCCACCGGCAAGCCTCCAGCCGCCCTTCTTCAAATACTCGGCCGCGGCCCAGACGTTGACGACGAGCGCGAACAGGGCCGCACCCACGTAGATGATGGCGGG
>CBDTWX010000482.1:0-4535 GCA_965364305.1 uncultured Thermoanaerobaculia bacterium | reverse complement strand
CCCCGCCCCTGGATCGAGAACGCGCTGAAATCGGCGCTAAGCGCCTGCGTCAGTGGTCCCAGGACGTCAAAGGAGAACGTGCCCTTGGTGCCGGTGGGCTCGGCGGGCACCGGCATCACCACCCCGGGCAGCGCCTCGACAGGCGCCTCGAAGTCGTCGACCGTGAGCACCCCGTCCTGATCGTCGGTTCCGACGAAGAAGAACGTGTCCAAGGAGTCAACAGTGCCCTTCTCGGTGTGCAGGAGCACGTCGGCCGACTCGAGCTCGCCTACCAGCCCGACGAGGCCCGAGATCTGCCACTCGATCTGCAGCCGCGCCACACCCTGCACGTCGGGCGTGCCTCCCGCGGTCAGCGCGCCAGCCGTGATCAGCCGGAACGGACTGCAGTTGATGCACTCGATGCTCCCCGAGCCGTTGTTGGCCGTCTGGAGGTCGATAGCGACCGAGCCGCCCGCCTCGGTCAGCGCCTCGACGGGGGTGATCCGCAGCTGCCGGAAGCTGTTGGAGAACTCTCCAAACGTGTCATTGCTCTGGAACATCAGCGTGTCCTGAGGGTTGCCAGAGTCGTAACGCACGAAGGTCGAGTTCTCCGGCGTGTAGCTAAAGTTGTCCAGGGTCGATCCGCCCGTGACGTCGATGGCCCAATCGGTCGCGGTCTGCGAGCCGGCGTCGAAGGCGAACCAGCCGCTCGCGGCGCCGTCGTCGTCGAAGGTGACGCCGTCGAGCGCCCAGGCGCCGGCCGGCGGCCCCAGGTTGACGTCTACGGCCGCGGCGCTCAGGATCGGCGCCGGCCCGGGCAGATCGTCGCGGCCGTCGCCGAGACCGTTACCATCCCTGTCGGAGACGTTTCCGGCCGCTTCGGCGCCGTCGACGAACGCCGCCTTGCCGGAGACGAGGATGGTGCGGGACTTCGTCGAACCACCGGCGGTTCCACCGAGCGTGACGTCGATCGGGGTGTTGGCGGCCGTCGCCACGAACTGGTCCTCGGCCAGCGGCGGCGGATCCTGTATCGTGATTACGAACGTAGCCGTGTCACAGGTCGGTGGCGGCACACCGTCGATCTCGCCGCACGCCTCGAAGTCGAACTGAACGACGCCTGGATCGCCGTTTGGTGTGAACGTGAGATCCGGAGATGGCAGCACGGCCGGGAGGTTCTCGAGGTCATTCCCGTTGGAATCGGTGAGGGTACCTTTCCCCGGCAAAGAGAGCACCGAGTAGGTCAGGCTGACACCGTCGGGCGCATCCGCGCTGAGACGAAAATCAACGCTCCGGGTGGTCTGCGTTTCAACCGCGCCGTCATTCGCCACCACCGTGTCAAGCTCGGGATCGGGCACCGTCGGATCACCCGGCGGGTTGATCTGCACCACGGCGGTCCCGACCGCCCCGCACTCATCGGTGACCGAGAAGGTGAAGCTGTCGGGCAGATTTCCAGCATCAGATGGCGTATAGGTCACCTCGGCACTGGTGCGAGGCGGCACCGGCGGGATACAGCCCGGTTCCTCGGGCCGGCACCCGGGTGGATCGCCCGGGAACGGCTCGGGACCCTCGATCACGGGACCCAGGGTCCCTGCAGTGGGCGGCACTGCGATCGCGAACCGCAGGTCACCACCCTCCGGGTCGCTTCCTGTGAGCGTCAACACGATCGGCTCCGCGCCGTTTGTGGCTACGGATTGCGGATCCGCGATCGGCGGCTGGTTGGCGAACGCGCTGTCGAGCTCGAGAACGGAGTTTTTGTCGATCTCCACGTCGCGAGCGATGAAAGCGCCGGTGGCGTACGTGGCCTGCTCGAAACGCAGGGTGCCGTGCGCGGCGAAAAGGTTGGCGTGTACCTCACTCTCGCGGCCGATCTGGGCGGCCGCGGGTTCGGAAAAAAGAAGCCCGTCGGCGCCGTTGGCACCGCCAACGTAAATCACGATGTCCGAGGCGGCGATGCCGGAGTTCGTTTCCGGACCGACAAAGGAGCTGCGCTCGGTGTCGATCCGGCCTTCGATCCTGAGGCTGGTGGGCGCGTCGAAGAGTATCGAGCGGCAGATAGGCTCGTCGCACTTCACACCCCCCGCCACCGCGATGAGGGAGCGGATGGTGACGATTCCCCCACCCGAGAAAACCAGGGTGCCGTTCTCCTCGATCTCGATGTCGCCGTAATCGGGACCGGTCAACACGATCATCTCCCCCGCAGGCACATACACATCGTTGGCGCCGTCACGCACCGTCGCCTCCTGGAAGGCCGGCAGCGGATCGATGACCGGAAGGTACAGCCCCGGAAACAGATCTCCTTTGATCTCCGCGCCCCGGTCGATCAGCTCGTTGTAAAAAAGGTCTCCGTTGATGAACGAGCCCCTGGAGACATCAATGATATTGGCGAACAGATTCCCGGTGACCGTCGCCGCGCGATCGACGTCGAGCTCGGCGAGCCCACCGAGGGTGGGTCCTGGGCTGGCCTCGTTGGCGACGACGTCGCCGGTCACGTTGGTGCCTGTCTCGACATGTACGCTGTTGGTGCCCAGCACGACGACCGAATCGAAATCGCAGTCCGACTGTGCCTCGACCGGTGACGAGCCGCAGATCAGAGCTAGAAGGAATCCAATTGAAAGAGGCAACACCGCTGCAAGATATCTCTTCATGTTGATCACTCCTTGATCCCGGTCTCGTAGAGAGGCATCCGCCGTGCCGGGCTTTCTTTTGTCGTCATGATGCACCAAAAGAAGCCTCCGTTGGCGTAGTTGCCTCGCGACGATCCAAACTGCCGATTATCTGATTCAAAGGCTACCCATTGAATCAACAAAAGTCAAGATTCGTTGTCAGCCTCGACATAGATTGGGGTGACCCATCGACTACTAGTTGACAATTGCAAACGAGACTATGTATCATTCTAGTATCGAGTGGACGATGAAGACGTTCATTTCAATCTGGAGGCGCAGATTCTCCACCTATTTGTGGGTGGGAGCGCATGCCGGGGACGTCGAGTCAACGACAGCTGTTTGAGGAGGGTGTTCCATGTTTGATCCGAAAGCTGGCCCGCTGTGTTCTTTGCGTCTCGATCTCAAAAACTTCAGGGCCAGTGATGTGCTGACACCGTACAACCGTCGCTCCCGCGGGACAGTCCCCCGCGTGCGGACCTCCCTCTGGCCTTCGCGACAGAAGAAAAACCAAATGTGGATCGCGCTGCTCGCGATTGTGTTCCTTGCCGTCGCATTCGTGCCGGCTGCCGAGGCGCAGACCGCTCTGACGTTCAGCAAGGCCTTTGCGCCGAGCACCATCGGCCCTGGGAGCGTCAGCACCCTCCGATTCGACATCACGAACAACACCTCGAGCCCGTTGACCGGGCTGACATTCACCGACAACCTACCTGCCGGTGTGACCATCGCGACACCGGCGAATGCCTCGACCGACTGCTTCGATGCCACGCTGACCGCTCCCGACGGCGGCGACACGATCACCTTCAGCGGTGGGCGAGTGGGAGGCGCCGAGAGCTGTATCGTCACCGTCGATGTGACGAGCTCGACTCCGGGGGTCCACACCAACGTCTCGGGCGCTCTGATCTCGGGCACCGGCAGCAGCGGCACGGCGACCGCGGACCTCACGGTCGTGGCCGATCGACCAGGTTTCAGCAAGAGCTTCAATCCGAGCACGGTGTCCTTTGGTGAGCGGAGTACTCTGACCTTCACTATTGACAACAGCGCCAACAGCTCGGCAGCTTACAGTCTCACCTTCACCGACAATCTTCCCAGTGGCATGGTCGTGGCAAACCCGGCCAATGCGGCGACCTCCTGCACCGGCGGCACCCTGTCGGCTGTTGGCGGTTCGAGCGTCATCAGCTACAGTGGATTCACCGGTGACGCGTCGGTTGCCGCGGGTGGCACGTGTACCGTGACTGTCGATGTGGTCGCCAACTCGGCCGGAGCGCTGAACAATATCAGCGGCGAGCTGACGTCGACGCCCAGCCAATTCGGCGGCACCGCGCAATCAAGCGGCGCGGCGAGCGCGACGCTCACCGCCACCGCCGAGGACATCGCGCTGATCAAGGAATTCCTCGACGACCCGGTCGCGCCGGGCGGCACGGCCATCCTCGAGTTCAGGATCCGAAACCTGGATCGTGGTTTCGACGCGACGAGCATCGCATTCGACGACGATCTCGAGGCAGTTCTCACCGGTCTGGCGCCGAACGAGTCGCTGCCCAAGGCTGCCTGTAACGGTACGCTGGATTTCTCCAGCGGCGTCCTATCTCTGTCCGGCGGCACTATCTCGACCGAGGGTGAGTGCACCTTCAACGTCTCACTAGGTGTTCCGGCCGGTGCTTCGGACGGCGCCTACCCCAACACGACGAGCGCCGTCACTGCGGACATCAACGGCGGATCGGTGACCGGCAACTCGGCGACCGACACACTCTATGTCTCCGCCGCACCGGTCCTGACGAAGGAATTCCTCGATGTGGACTCCGCCGCTTCGGACCCGGAGGTCAACGCCGGCGACGATGTGACGCTGCGGTTCACCGTCACCAATCCGAGCTCCTCGTCGGCGACCGCCATTGCTTT
>CBDTWX010000481.1:0-4540 GCA_965364305.1 uncultured Thermoanaerobaculia bacterium | reverse complement strand
CCAGCCAATACGGTCCTCTCGGGATGGCATTGCGGTTGACGCCGACCCAGAACACGGGTTTCGATGCCCGGTTGTCCTATGATTTTCTCTACAACAGTCTCCGATCGACCTCCTTGGCGGCATCGCTTCAACAACCGATCGGCATGCTCAACCTCACCTGGTACGAAAGCTACAACCCACGCACCGGCGACCGCTTTTCTTCGCAGGTGCGAAGTTTGATCGGCTTTCGAAAGACCGGATTTCCTCTCGAGGTTTCACTGCAGGTCGCCTACGATATCGTCAACGAAAAACTCGGCGATCAGCGATACCGAATTGCCTATCAAGGGAGCTGCTGGAACATCTCGGGCCAATACCGGGACACGCGAATCGGCGCGTTTCCCACCCGTGAATTTCTGGTCGTCATCGGCCTTCGGGGTGTCGGGGCACTGCCGGAGATCAAGGGGTCGCTTGGTGGTTACTGACCGCAATTCCGCCCGGCACCTCGCGGGTGCCGGGCGGAATTGCTGGCGGAGGGAGTGGGATTCGAACCCACGGAGGCGTGAACCTCACCGGTTTTCAAGACCGGCGCCTTCGACCACTCGGCCATCCCTCCCCGGCCGCACACTTTACAGTCAAACCACAGCCACGTACAATACCCCTCCTGGTGCGGAGAGGTGCTGGAGTGGCTGATCAGGACTGCCTGCTAAGCAGTTGTCTGGGGTAACCTGGACCGCGGGTTCGAATCCCGCCCTCTCCGCCACGATGAGATGTCGCCGCCTCGCGGGCGGCTTTTTTTTGGAGCTTCATGTCTGATCAGGTGAGAACCCGCATCGCACCGAGCCCGACCGGGGATCCGCACGTCGGCACCGCCTACGTCGCCCTCTTCAACTACGCGATGGCCCGCCGGCGGGGCGGCAGCTTCGTGCTCCGCATCGAGGACACCGATCGTCAGCGCAGCACCACCGAAAGCGAGGAGATGATCCTCGAGGCGCTGTCGTGGCTCGGTCTGCAGTGGGACGAGGGCCCGGATGTCGGCGGGCCCCACGGGCCCTACCGGCAGAGCGAGCGCACCGAAATCTATCGCGAACATGCCGAGCAGCTCGTGACGTCGGGCGCGGCCTACCCCTGTTTCTGCGATCGCGAACGCCTCGAGGCGCTGCGGGCCGAGCAGAAGGCCGCCAAGACGCAGTTCGGCTACGATGGCCTTTGTCGTGGCCTCGACTCGACCGAGGTGCGTCGCCGCAGCGAAGCCGGCGAGCCGCACGTCATCCGCCTCGCGATGCCGTCCGAAGGTGAAACGGTGGCGCACGATCTCCTGCGCGGCGAGATCGTGATCGCCAACGCCCAGGTCGACGACCAGATCCTGCTCAAATCGGACGGCAACCCCACCTATCATCTCGCCAACGTCGTCGACGACCATCTGATGGGCATCACCCACGTGATCCGGGCCGAGGAGTGGATCTCCTCACTCCCCAAGCACGTCCAGCTCTACCGGGCGTTCGGGTGGCAGCTTCCGGTCTTCTGCCACCTCCCGCTCTTGCGAAACGCCGACAGGTCGAAGATCTCGAAACGCAAGAACCCGGTCAGCCTCGACCACTACCGGAAGGCCGGCATCCTCCCGGAGGGACTGCTCAACTATCTCGCGCTGATGGGGTGGGCCATGCCTGACGAGCGCGACCAATTCGCCGTCGACGAGTTTGTCGAGAGCTTCCGCCTGGAGGACATCAGCCTCGGTGGTCCGGTCTTCGATCTCGAAAAACTGATTTGGTTGAACGGCAAGTACATCCGGGACCTCGGAACGCAGGAGCTTCTGGAGCGTCTCCGCGGCGGAGTCCTGTCGGATGAGTATCTTCTCCAGATCCTGCCGCTGGTCCACGAACGAATCGATACCCTGGCCGACTTCGTCCCCTATGCCGGGTTCTTCTTTGTCGGCGATGTCGAGTACGAGGAGTCCGCGCGTGCCAAGATGGTGGCCAAGAACCGGACCCCGCCGCAGACTGCAAAGGCTTTTCGGCTGCTGCTCGAGGACCACCTCGACGCCATCCTCGACTGGAACGCCGAGACCGTCGAGGAGGCGATGCGGCTTTTCTGCGACGAGCGCGACTGGTCTCCCAAGGAGCTCTTCATGCCGGTCAGGGTTGCTGTCACCGGTCGAACCGCGACGCCGCCGCTGTTTGAAACGATGGAGGTCCTCGGGAAGGCGCGCTGTCGCTGGCGGCTGCGCCGGGCGATCGAGATGTTGCGCAGCATGAAGATGTGAATCGCGCGCCGGGACGGGAGCATCATGGGCACTGACGGTAACGAGACCGAAAAGCAGGACTTCATCCGCGAGATCATTCGCCACGACATCGCGAGCGGCAAACATGCGCGGATCATCACTCGTTTTCCACCCGAGCCCAACGGCTATCTCCATATCGGGCACGCCAAATCCATCTGCCTCAACTTCGGGATAGCGGCCGAGTTCGACGGAACCTGCCACCTCCGATTCGACGACACCAACCCGATCAAGGAGGAGCTCGAGTTCATCCGATCGATCGAGGAGGATGTGCGCTGGCTCGGATTCGACTGGGGTGAGAACCTCTTCCACGCCTCGGACTACTTCGACCAGCTCTTCGAGTGGGCGGTGGCGCTGATCGAGGCCGGGAAGGCCTATGTCGACGATCTCTCCGCCGAGGAGATTCGCGCCCACCGCGGCACCCTGACCGAGCCGGGGACGCCGAGCCCGTACCGTGACCGAGGGGTCGAGGAAAACCTCGAGCTCTTCCGAGCCATGCGGGATGGTGCGTACCCTGATGGGGCCAGGGTGCTGCGCGCGAAGATCGACATGGCTGCGGGCAACATCAACCTCCGCGACCCCGTGCTCTATCGCATTGTCCACGCCGAGCACCCGCGCACCGGCAGTCGCTGGTGTATCTACCCGACCTACGACTTTGCACACGGCCAGTCCGACGCTATCGAACACATCACCCACAGCCTGTGCACCCTTGAGTTCGAGGCCCATCGCCCCCTTTACGACTGGCTGGTTGACAATTTGCCGGTGCCTTCGAAACCCCGACAAATCGAGTTTGCGCGGTTCAATCTGAGCTACACGGTGCTCTCCAAACGGCGCCTCCTGCGGCTCGTCAACGGCGGCCACGTCACCGGGTGGGACGACCCGCGGATGCCGACCCTGTCGGGTCTGCGGCGGCGCGGCTACCCTCCCGAGGCGATCCGAGAATGCGCCGAGCGGGCCGGCGTTGCAAAACGAGACAGCGTGGTCGATCTCGCCTTTCTCGAGCACTGCGTGCGCACCAACCTCAACCGGACCGCCGAGCGGCGGATGGGTGTTATGCGACCCCTCAGGGTGGTGATCGAAAACTACCCCACGGGCGCGACCGAAGACCTTGTCGCCGTCAACAACCCCGAAGACCCCGACGCCGGCACCCGGAAAGTCCCGTTCTCGCGCGAGCTCTTCATCGAGCGCGATGACTTCATGGAGGATCCGCCCAAGAAGTTCTTCCGTCTCGCACCGGGACGCGAGGTGCGGCTTCGCTATGCCTTCTTCATTACCTGCCGGGAGGTCGTCAAAGACACGAACGGCGAGGTCGTCGAGCTTCGCTGCACCTACGATCCCGAGACCCGAGGTGGCGACGCGCCCGATGGACGAAAGGTCAAGGCGACCCTGCACTGGGTCTCGGCCGATCAGGCGGTCTCGGCCGAGGCTCGCCTGTATGACCACCTCTTCAACCGGCCGGACCCGGGCGCGGACGGGGACTTCCTCGATGACCTGAACCCCGATTCAGTCGAGGTGGTGATCGATGCGAAGCTCGAACCGAGTCTCGCAGTGCTCGAGCCGGGCGAACGGGTGCAGCTCGAGCGTTTGGGCTATTTCTGCGTCGATCCCGACTCGACCCCCGAACGACCCGTCTTCAACCGTACCGTCACGCTTCGTGACACCTGGGCGAAGGTCAAGGCGCGCGGGTAGCGCCAGCGACAGCTTCCAGCGACCGCGACAGGATTCAGCGCCAGTCTTCAAAGACAGACGCCAGCGACAGATGACAGCGTCAGTCTTCAGCGGCAGGTAACAGCGGCAGATAACAGCGGCCGCGACGGTAGCTTGTGTTGGGCACGGCATGGTCACCTCCAGGTCGTTCGCCAAGAAGCGGGTAGTCGATGTGCGGCCCGATGTAAAGGGTCGCGCCGCGACCGGCCGTTGGCCGGCCGGCTCGGTCCCGGCGAACCTCTCCGAAGGCCATGGCCGATCGGGGCGAGATCGGATGCACCACTGGCGCATCGCATACGCCTCGGCCAAGGAAGTCGACTCTCATCTCCGGCTTCTGGCCCAGGCAGGTGCTGTCGATGTTGTTGGTGTGACTTCGGCTCTGCAGTCGTTTGACGAGGTCCGCGCGATGACGTGGCGGTTACTGCATCCAAAATCCTAACCGCTCCCATTTTTAAAGGGCCTCGGGGTGCCTCCCCGTGGCCCTTTAAAAATGGTGCCGAAGGCCGGACTCGAACCGGCACGGATCGCTCCACACGGCCCTCAACCGTGCGCGTCTACCAATTCCGCCACTTCGGCACG
>CBDTWX010000480.1:0-4544 GCA_965364305.1 uncultured Thermoanaerobaculia bacterium | reverse complement strand
CCACCAACCCACTGCCGAGAGCACCGCCGGCAAGCCCCGTACCGGCACCGCGAGGCGTTGTCTCGACCCCGCTGTCGGCCGCCGCCCGCAACAGCGCCGCCGCCTCCGTCGCCGTCCTCGGGAAAGCCACCGCCGCCGGCTCGACACGATAGATCGAGGCATCCACCGCATACAGGCAGCGGGTAAGCATATCGGTCCGCACCTCGCACCCGGAGGCAACGAGCGCAGCACGCTGATTCGCGGTCAGCTCTGTCATCCAGGCATTCTACCTGTCTCCATGCCCGTCTCCGTCTCCGTGTCCGATGGCCGGTCAACCCGAGTGGTGAGTGGGTGAGGGCAACATCAGCGACAGTGGATAGCGGCCGGGACAGCGACTGCAATCAGGGTCAGCATCAGTTGTCAGCCACAGGGACGGTGGCTGCGGCAGAATCAGCGCTCGACCTTGCGTCCGCAGTTTGCATCCGGTTGGTTGGGCGGACCGACCATCCAGGTGCGGGAAGGGTGGGTGGAAATCTCGATTTCCGCATTCCTTTTTCCTCATTCCGAATTCCGAATTCCGAATTCCGTCGAGCCTTCCGCACCAAATCCTTGTCGGTCGCCCCTACAATCTCCGCATGCCCTATCGCTCTCGTCGCATCCCCGCCGATCTCGGTCTCAACCGCCTCGCCACGGCAAGGTCAAAGATCGGGAGGATTCAATTCGACCTCACGAACAGCAACCCGACCGCCTGCGGTTTCACCGTCCAAGACGATCTTCTCCACGACCTGAGCAACCCGACGGGTCTGCGTTACACACCCGAACCGCAGGGGCCGCTGGCAACGAGGACGGCCGTCGCCGCGGAGTACCGCCGCTGGAAGGTCGAGGTGGATCCTGAAACGATCATTCTCACGGCCTCGACCAGCGAGGCCTACAGTTTTCTGTTTCGCCTGCTCTGCGATCCGGGGGAGGCCGTTCTGGTGCCCACGCCATCCTACCCTCTCTTCGAACACCTCGCCCGGATCGACGGCATCGGCTGCGAGAACTATCCTCTCGAGCCCGAAGCCCATTGGCGGGTCGACATGACGGCGGTCGAGCGCGCCACCGAACGAGTGCGGGCCGTGATCGTGGTCCACCCCAACAATCCGACCGGGTCTTTCATCCACCCCGATGATCGCGAGGCCCTGGTGGCGCTGTGCCGCGACCGTCGATGGGCGCTGGTGGCCGACGAGGTCTTCCTCCCCTACCCCCTGGACGGCGGCCCCGGGACAGACACGACGTTTGCCGCCGTCCAGGATTGCCTGTGTCTCACCCTCGGCGGCCTCTCCAAAAGCCTCGGCCTGCCGCAGCTCAAGCTGGCGTGGATCGTGGCGAGCGGACCGGAATCCCTCGTCGGGCCCGTGCTCGACGGGCTAGAGTACATCGCCGACGCCTACCTCTCGGTCTCCACGCCAGTGGCGTTGGCGACACCTCGACTTCTTGCGGACGCGCAACGGCTGCGCGCTGCAATCGCCGATCGCTGCCGATCAAACCTCGCAACCCTTCGCACGCTGGTGTCCGAGCACTCGGAGGTGTCCCTCTCCGACATTGGTGGCGGCTGGAGCGCCGTGTTGAGGGTGCCGACGGTCATGCACGAGGATGACCTGAGCCTGAGATTGCTCGAGAAACACTCTGTGGCCGTTCACCACGGCGGCCTGTTCGGCTTTCCAAGCCAGGGCTGGCTGGTGATCAGCCTGTTGCCGCCGGTCGGACTCTTTGCCGAGGGCGTTCGGCTGATCCTCCACTCCATCGCCGATTCTCTCGGTCACTCCTGATCCCAGCTCAGGCGCCGCGTCAGGAGCATCACCACCGCACAGAGAACAAGCAGCAGCAGGGTGCCCATCAGAAGAGCCAGCTCCTCGAGCTGAAGCATGATGAAGAGGCTCCCATAGACGATGGCCAACACGCCGGCGCAGAGCATCGTCAGAGTCCGCCGTCGTCCGATACCGTGGATATAGCCGGATATCAGGGCGATGATGACGATGCTCGCCGCCGCATATGCCGGGTCGAAACCGACGAGCTCCGAAAGCGACAGCAAGACGAGATAAAAGAGGCACAGAGCAAACCCGATCACACCGTATTGCACAGGGTGGATAGAGGTCTTGCCGCCGATCTCCACCGCAAAGAAACCGAGCAGGGTGAGGAGCGAGAAGAGGATCGAGTACTTCACCGAACGGGTCGTGCGCTGATAGGCGTCCACCGGAAACAGGAGTTGGGCTCCAAATGACGAGTTGCGCAGGTTGTCGGCCGGGCATACGCTCGCGTCGTTGACTGAAACCCAGTGCTGCGGAACCTCGCGGTGCAATGAGAGAACCCGCCATGCGGCATCGAATCGTTGATCGGTAACCGTCCGCTCCTGCGGAAGGAAGGCGCCGTCGAAGCTCGGATGCGGCCAGCGCGCGCCGAGTTCTACAACGGTCTCGCGCGCCATCGGCAGGAAGTGCAGGCTCTCGCTGCCCGCCACCTCGACCTCGAGGCCGAAGGGAAGGTTCTTTCCCTCATTCCCATTTTCCGGCGACCGCAACCGTACTGCTGCACCGAGCCCATCTGGGAACGGGCCTCTCCCGGCCCCAGGTTCAAGAACCAGATCTTCGCCGTCGAGGACGAGGCGCGGGATTTCTCGGAGACCTTTGGGGTCGGAAACACCGAATGTCAGAACCGCGCGCTCCCACTGGACGTCCTCCGCCCGCACGCCCCACCTGGACGGATCGAGCGCTGGGAAGCTCCCTCGCAGGCCCAGGTTGCCGCGATAGAGCACAACCTCATAGATCGCACGGTAGCGGATGCTGGGCTCGAGCGTTCCGCGGACCTCGAGGGATTCCGGAAGCTGGTTCACCCATGCCGTTCGTTTGGAGCGCCGGCCGTTCTCTTCTTCATGCCACACCGATATCGGCACCGAAAGCACCGGTCCCTCCAGGACCTGCGCGCCGCCCCAGGTTGCCGAAACCTCAGCCACAACCTCATCCCGACGGTTGGAACGTTCGCTGACTAACAGGCCGACGATCGACGTCGGGATCCACAGGAGGATACCGAGAATTCCGATGACAACCAGCTTGGCAGTGAGAATCGTGGCCGGTGAAAAGTCCCGCATGATGCCTCCCCCGAGTCGCTCTCATCACCATGAAAGACCGCTGTGATGGCGAAAAAGAGGCGCCAGTGGGACGCGGCGCGGGCGAACGGAGGCAATCCGCGTTCGACTCGAACACCGCCTGAGGTGCAGTATCGAGGCTCAGGCGAGCAGCTCTCCCATGAGCTTCCGCACCTCCGAGCCGGTGAGCGACTTGTGATGCAGGAGCTCGACTGCGAGCAGCTCCACCGCCACCCAACGATTCCGGAGCTCCTCTTCGATATCTCGGCGAAGCTCCTCGAGAAACGGCAGGACGGCCTCGCAATCGTCCACCAACTGCATCGCGAGTCGCACCGCGATATCGAGGTCTTCGCTCTTTTCGTCCCAGTCCTCTCGGCCGCTGACGATCGTTTCCGCCACCACGCCCGCCAGAGTGCACCTGAGACGATCTTCGATCGCCTCCGCTCCGTCTCGCGTCCCAGGGTTGGCGGGAAAGCGAAGCGAGTCAACACTGCCGGTGTGGTCGGCGTCACCCACAATCTCGACCCGGGTGATCTGCTGACCGCAGAGCTGCGCCATCACCGCGTGCCCCGCCTCGTGGTATGCGGTGAGGCGTTCGGACTCGCTCCATTCCCGGGATCCCTGCACGATCGTCGGTAGCATCGACACATGGTACCCGACCGCGGGAGACGTTCTATACTCCCTCACAATGTCTGCACGCAAACGACGACTGGGCGGCTGGGGGTTCGACGGCGAAAAATTCAATCCGTCGCCGCAGCTTCTGGCGTGGCTCGCGGACCGCGTCGGGCCGGCCGAGCACCCGGTGCCGGCGACTGCGACCTCACCTCCCGAGATACCCCCAAGAGAACTTGGTCGCCTTCCCGCGCCGGTCTCGGTGGATCCAGAGGATCGACTCTGGCACGCCCGCGGTCAGGGTCTGGCCGACATCCTCCGACTGCGCAGCGGACTGGTCCCCGCTCTCCCGGACGGAGTGTGTCGTCCGGCGGACGTCGAGGAGGTTGAAGCGGTCCTTTCTTCCTGCGCGGCACGCGACATCCGCGTCATCCCGTGGGGCGGTGGAACTTCGGTCACCGGGGGGGTCAACGTGGTCGCGGGTGACGCACCGGTCTTGACTCTCGATCTCGAGCGCTTCGGAGGCTGCAGCGGGCTCGACCTGCGCTCAGATCTCGCCACCTTCGGGCCTGGTACCAACGGTCCGGGGGTCGAGGCGGCCCTCGCCAAACACCACCTGACGCTCGGTCACTTTCCTCAATCCTGGGAGCTGGCGACGGTCGGGGGTTGGGTGGCGACCCGTTCCTCTGGCCAGGAGTCGCTCGGTTACGGCCGCATCGAGGACATGGTGGCCGGTCTCGAGGTCGTTGGGCCGAGCGGACGCCTCCGCATCCGGACAGGCCCGGCTTCGGCGGCCTGTATGCTGAACCGGGACGGCATGCTGCAGGTG
>CBDTWX010000479.1:0-4545 GCA_965364305.1 uncultured Thermoanaerobaculia bacterium | reverse complement strand
CGCCCGCGTGGGCCCGCCGTCGTGTGGAGACGCCGCCGAGCGCCCAGGCGCGGACCGACTGAACGCAGCTCCCCGGGGTGCGCAGTGGCGGCACGGCAAGCGACCCGATCGCACTCGAACCGCGGCTGCCGTTCTCGCGCGCTCGGTCGCCTGTATCGGCTGAGCGCCGAAGCCTGCTCTACCTGAATGCATTCAGGCGACGGCTACCGGAAACGAAGTCAGTCCTGCCTCTGACGAACACCTGCCTGCAAGCGGAAGCACCTGCCCGGGGGCGACGGGGCCGGCGGCAATCCGATTTCCAATGGACGGTAGTCAAAAGACTCCGTGGAAGCTCATGTCGTTGACGATCCCCTCCCTCTTGAGCTCCTGCTCCGTCAAATCGAGCGCATTGACGAAGTCCGTGAATTCGTGCCGGTGATACTCGGTGGTAACAGTCCCCTCAATCCGATAGGAAGGGATGTAGTACCGTTGAACCTCCGGAGGAGGCATCGAGTAGAGCACCAACTCGATGGAGTCCAGCTTCACAGACGCATTTCTCGGTGACAGCTGCCTGAACGATTCGTCCTCACACAGCTTTTCGAGCGCCTTTTCGGGCCCGATGATCGAGCAGTCCATACCCACCTTCGGCTCTCGCCAGAAGCGATACAGCTCGCAAAGCCTCCCCCTCTCGACAAACGAGACCTGAATCTTCGCCCCCGGCCCCGCCACGGGAAGTCCATCGACATCGAATCCGTAATTGACGTTCACCTCGGTCTCGTACTTCGTCCGCGACTTGTTCACCCTGTCGATGTGGATGACGTTTGTGTAGCTGACGTGGCTGAACTTTGCGTAGCCGCTGCTCAATCCGTAGCGCTCGAGATATCTTTCCGCGAGCTCGACCGCACGCCTCTTCGAAGGCAGCTTCGTGTCCTCCGGCGGGATCTCTCTATACGCGAGCGCCTTGTGCTCCCACCAGACCGAATCGCTGGCCTTGAAAACCTCGAGCTCGAACGTCCTCTCCTGATAGACAACGGAGTCACCGTGATCCTGCGGACGCGACCGCAGCTTGAACGCGTCTGCGTATGCGTTCAAACGGCTTCCGAAGCCCATCTTCTCCGGGTCATCGGCAGACGTTTGATAGAGCCGAATGCTCTTCGGCACCTCTGGAAGTCGACCGGGCAACTGGAACAGACCGTTCATGTTCATTTCCCCTGACCAGATCCTCGGCGTCAGCAATCTGTCTGGTAGTAATAGAAGGAATCGGGAGAAACCGGGTCGTCGCTGACGAATCCCTCTCCATGCCAGTGGTCGTTGTAGGTGTTCGTCCCACGACCGGTGTCGTCGGCCCGCAGGTAGGCAAGCCTCCGCGAGTTTTTCGCGGTCAGCTTGCAGGCTTTGATCCACGCCACACGGACAGTCTTGCCTCGATTGAGTCTTCTCGCGAAGTATCTGCCCCGATTCCTGCTATCGTTCGCGTTCGAATGAAATCCGAGTATGTAGTGCAGCCCTGTAAAGCTGTTCAACCATGCTCTGAGATGGTCTTCGTGAAGCGTCTGACACGCATCCAGGACGAGCCATTCACACTGGCCGTCACCCAATCGCATGGTAGCGCTGCCCGCCGACCCGTTGTCGTGATGATTGACACCGAAGAGAATGCTGTTCGGCGAGCCGTGCCCGGCGAAGAACACGATGTCAACATCATCGGCGAATCTGTCGTCGAACGTGGTTTCGAAATCCTGATCCCACGCTGAGTCATCACCCCAGTTGAACTCCCGAGTTCCATCCAGCTCGTTGTAGAACCTTTCTGCGCACTCGTCGCAGCTTCTCAGATCCCTCGCTCTGCCGTGGTAATTGTTTACCCACTCAACACCCAGTGTTCCCATCTCTTGCCCTCCGAAAACCTGGCATCCGTCCGGGAGACGCGACGAAGCCGAACACCGCTGACCCGCTCCATTGCGCGACCTGGCAGCAAGCGCAGAGCGACATCCAGGCTTCACATGCTCATTGCCCGCATGTCGTATCGAATCGCCGAATCGGATTCACCGTTGCATGCCGCGGATCATGTTGGAGCCAGCATATCGAAAGCCGCTCGACGCTCGTTGATCTCGATCAGCAGTCGCCAGATGAGTAGGCGCAACTTCTCTGCGACGTTTTTTTTAGCATGATTCAAGATGGCGGGGCAGCGATCCCCACGAGCGACCCAACCACTTGAATTGAAGTTGAATCGAAAAAGACGCCGCCGCCCTGGAACCCCGAGGTCGTTTTCGATTTGGCGAGAGGGAGTCAGGATGACTGCGGAACAGCCTTGCCTGCGCAGGGTGGCGCGGTGACATTCTGGACGTTTCCGCGCCACGTGGTCGACGGCCGGTGTCCACACCGAGGATTTTTCGCATGCCTGGAGTACCGCACGCCTATACGGACGGCTCGCCTGCGGCGACCACGTTCAACGGTCGCCTCTACGTGGCCTTCAAGCAAGCAGGCGAGAAGCAGCTTCGTTTGATATGCACCCCCACACCGCACGATCCGGAAACGTGGATGCCGGTGGCGATCCCCGACGGGTTTTCCGTCGGCGGACCCGGAGAGGTGGCCACGGATCTCGGGGCCGGGATGACGGTGCACGCGAATCGACTGATGATCGCCTTCACTCGCAGCGGAATCGATCATCCCGAGATCGGGACCTTCTCCATGTCCGCAGCCGGCGAGTGGGACGGCCACGGGTATCTACGCCTCGCCCGCACCTCGAACGAGCCGACGCTACTGGGTCGTCTGCTCCTACATCGCGGGGATCGGGCGGACAACAGCATCCGCTATTCCTACCTCCGTGTTCGGCCCGAAGAAAATCGTGAGATCCGAGGGACCCGGAGCAATACCGGTGCCGCAGCGACGCGGTTCTCGTCCGACACGCTCGTCGCCTATGTCATCGGGCGCACGGTGACGGTGATCCGGTACGAATTCTCTCATGGTCGGGGTTGGGAGTGGTCGCCACCTCAGCCGATCGACGGCACCAGCGCGGCGGGACGCCCCGCCCTCGCCACGCACGAGGACATCGCGTATCTGGCTTACAAGGAGTCTGACGGTCCTGGAGTCCGGCTGTTTTCTCATAATGGGCGCAGCTGGATCCACCACGGCGCTCTGCCGCGCGTCGAGACCGGACGGGGTCCAGCGCTGGTCGGTTTCGAGCAAACGCTTTACCTGGTGTATCAGGAAGCCAGCACCGGCCAACTCACATACGAGCCCTTGCCTCGACCCATCCTCGAGCCGCTCACGGTGATGACGCTCAACGTGCGTATTCATCCATGTTTCGGGCGCGGACGATGGTCGGACCCTTCCCCCCATCATTGGGGCGACAGGGTGGACAGAATTGCATCAATGTTGATGTCGTATGAAGGGGGCCGAGGTCCGCACCTCGTCGCTGCACAAGAGGTTCGCCGGCGCAGACGCCGCCCGCAGTTCGATGAGCTTCTCGATCACCTGGCGCCAGCGTATGACGGAATCCATCGAAGTCGTGCTGGTCCATGGTATCGCAACCCCGATGAAGGTATGGCCTTGTTCTATCGTCCCGACCGGTTGGCGGTCCTCGAGCACGACAGCCACGTGGTCCTGCCGGCGGAGCGTAGAACGCGAGGAGGATGCGTGGTCGCCTGGCCCTGGTGGCCGAAGAGCGAGAACCGCAACTTCGTCTGGGTTCGCTTTCGAGACCTACGAAGCGAGCAAACCTTCTATGTCTATAACGCTCATTTCGGAGGAATCGACTGTGAGAAGGACGGACAGGCACGGATTCTTGGCGATCACATCGCAAGCCGGACTTATGCGTCGGACCCGGTAATACTGGCGGGGGATTTCAACACCGGATACCGCCAGGGCGATGACGACGAGCGTCCGACGGTCGAGCAGCCCTTCGATACATTGCTCAGCAGGACGGGGCTCGAGGACGCCTTTCGCACAGTCAATCCGTTTCGTCCGGGCGAGCACCTGTCGACGGGTGCGGGCGCGGGCGGAACCTACAAGAACATTCGCCGAGGAAGGATGATCGACTTCGTTCTCGCCTCACCTTCCTTCCAGGTCTACGACGCCAACATCGACAGAACGATGTTCAATCAGCGGGAGGAGCCGGCAGCCGTGCCGTGTTTCGGGGTGGACGTGGAGTCCGGGGAGTGCATCGACTGCGGTGCTCTTTCGGGTCACCATCTCCAATACTCCGATCACTGGGCTGTGTGGGCACAGCTGTTGTGGGATCCAGCCTGAAGGCCCGGGAAGGTCCGGCGAGCAACCATTTTTTCGTGCGGGCCGGTGTCGGGGAGGCGGCGACAGGCCACCCTGAGTGGAGCGACTACCTTGATGGCGCAGGCCGAATCGGCCGACGCCGGTTCGGCAACAGCGCCCTCACTCGCTGCGTGAGGGTGTTGCAGCTGACGATCGGGGGCGTGTAGCGATGCCCAGGCCTGGGTGCGCTCCAAGCGCGCGCCAGATCGCTGTATCCAACGGTCAACGGGTAGCCAGTACCGTATCGGCGGCAAGGTGCGAGTTGCGCGGGTCTGGTGCTGGGCGAGGATGACCATGCGGCCG
>CBDTWX010000478.1:0-4554 GCA_965364305.1 uncultured Thermoanaerobaculia bacterium | reverse complement strand
GGCCAGCTCGATCCGGTTGATCATGTGGTTGCCCTCGACCCACACGATCCACTGTCTGAGCATAGACTTCATCACTCGCTCGCCGGACTTTATGAGAGCCTTTGGCGACGAGACCTTGTCCGCCGGGCCCCACACCGTGTCCTCCCGATCACCCGTCGTCCAGACGACAAGCGGCACCTGCAGGCTCTCGAGATAACTCATGACGTCCTGCGGCAGGTCCTGACTGTCATCCACGACTTCGTCCGACAACACCAGCACGACCACGCGCGGACAGCTGTCCCGCGCCGCTCTGACTCCCGCCACCGCCACCGCCACTGTCAGCGCCTGGCGATCCAGCGAGGCCGCCGTGTTGACCAGCTGGCTGGCAAGAAATGGGAGGCTGTAGCGGTGGAGCGGATAGGGACCCGCCACCTGGAAGATCGACAGGCCGTCCCGCACCGTGGCGTTCGGCACCACCAGATGATAACGGTGCATGCCGGGAGTGAGTTCATATCCGCGTTCGAATCGAAAGGCTTCCTGGGTCGGCCACATCCGCTCCATCTTGAGGCCGGTTTCGTGCAGGGCGGGCCAGGCGTTGTGATCCCTGACCAGGTAGACACGCCCGCCGGAGCGCTCGACCGCCGCAACCCGCAGCTCTTGCCCATTCGCCCTCAGCAACCCGGCAAAATCCTTCGGCTGGGGCCGACGACGCCCCGCACCCTCCACAGCGATGGCGGTCAGCTCACTCGTGATCTGTCCCCGATGGGAGCCTCCGAGAGTCAGATCGTCACGCGCGCTCACTCCGAAGGGAAAGGTTGCCTCCGCACTCAGAATATGAGCCTTTTCGGGGTCGTAGGGCGGCAGCACGTAGAGTCCGTCAGACCCGGACAACATCTCCCCGTCGAAGGTCACGAGAATGTTTGCAGGCTCCAACTTCTGGGCGCTCTGGGTCACCACTCTCACCGCCTCCGGCCGTTCCGTGTAACCCGTCTGGAGGATCATCTCGACTTCGGCGTCTGGCCGCGGCAGATTGAGAACCTGTCGGGCGCGGTCGAGCTCGACACCTTGCTCGTCAAATGCCACAGCCACCAGCTCGTGCGGCCGGATCGCACGCCCGAAATCACACTCGACCTTCCAGTCAGGAGCCGTCGCGACACCTGCCGTGACGCCGTCGATTCTGATCTCAACCTTTGCGACAGGGTCCTTGACCGCCACCTCCACCGGATGGATGCCAACCGTCAACCAGAGAAAAATCGAGACAAATGTCAC
This sequence comes from uncultured Thermoanaerobaculia bacterium, assembly GCA_965364305.1. Lineage (GTDB taxonomy): Bacteria > Acidobacteriota > Thermoanaerobaculia > Thermoanaerobaculales > Sulfomarinibacteraceae > Sulfomarinibacter. The sequence goes on along the minus strand of CBDTWX010000478.1, from coordinate 3,306 downwards.
CATGGTGTGTCGCTTCGCCCGGGTATGACCTCACGCAAAGATTATCGCCTCTCAGCGTAAAGAACCACTTACTTCGGTATTATTCACCAGCCGTTCGTGCGCGGCCAAACCGAGACCGCAGGGGAGAACGCCCGTGAAAAACCAGCAATCCATTTGGCGTCAGTTTCCGCGGTCATTCTGGACCGCTAACGCGATGGAGATCTTCGAAAGAATGGGGTGGTATGGCTTCTACGCCGTCTCCACCCTCTACCTCACCAACTCGGTGGCCAAAGGTGGGCTCGGCTTCACCTCCGAGGATCGCGGTGTCATCCAGGGCCTCGCAACGTTCTTCCTCTACCTCTTCCCGGCGGTCTTCGGGGCGTTGGCCGATCGCTACGGCTACAAGCGAATGTTCCTCGCCTCGGTGGTGGTGATGGCGCCCGCCTACATTCTCCTTGCGGCGCCTCGGACATTCTGGGGGTTTCTCGGAGTCTACTTCCTGGTCGCGGTCGGTCACGGCATGTTCAAACCGGTGGTGATCTCGACGGTCGCCAAGACAACCACCGACGAGACCGGCTCGATGGGATTCGGGATCTTTTACATGATGGTGAACATCGGCGGCTTCATCGGTCCCATCGTCGCCGGAGTCATTCGGGGTTGGGATTGGAAGTACGTATTCTGGGCCTCCGCCGGCTGGATCGTCCTCATGGGGATCACCTGCCTCCTGCTCTATCGCGAGCCTCCGCGAGATACCGAAGCGGAGAACCGCCGGAGCCTCTTCGATGTCTTTTCGGGCATGGTCGAGGTGGTCGGCAACCCACGTTTCTTTGTCCTCGTCGCCGGGCTCCTGGTGATGTTGGTGATGGGTTCGAAGTGGTGGAGCTTTCCACGGGTCGCCCTGGTCTCCGGCGCATGGCTCGGACTCAACCTGCTGTGGGACTTCGTCCTCCGCGCGATGCACCGGGACGACTCCGCAGCGTGGCCGCTTCAGCCGATGCGGATTGGCGAGGGCCGCTACCTGCTCTTCCTTCTTTTGATGGCCGGTTTCTGGACCTCGTTCAACCAGATATTCATGACTCTACCGGAGTATATCCGCGATTACGTGGACACCACGGACATCCAGGAAACGCTCAACTACCTCGCCGGCTGGGTCGGCACCGACATCTCGATCTGGAGCCGCGCACTGCTCGAAAACGGTCAGATCAAACCCGAGTACATCATCAACCTCAACGCATTCGGCATCATCTGCTTCCAGGTCCTCATCGCGTACCTCGTGCGGCGTTCCTCGCCGCTGACCAGCATCATCGCCGGGGTAGCCGTCACGGTTGTCAGCTTCCTGATCTATTTGGCTGGAGCGACCGGCTGGGTTGTGGTGACGGCGGTACTCGTGTTTTCGGTCGGAGAGATGTTGGCGAGTCCTCGCTCGAAGGAGTACGCAGGCCGCATAGCTCCACCGGAGAAGGTCGGCATGTACATGGGCTACTTCTACTGGTGTGTTGCTCTCGGCAACCTCTTTGGAGGCCTCCTCTCAGGGGTGGCCTATCAGTACTTCGGACCCCATGGCGTGAATCGGCCCGGTACGATGTGGGTGCTGTTTGCGGTGCTGGCTGTCACGACCGCCGTGGCTTTGGTCATCTATAATATGGCCCTGACGGTACACCCGTCACGCGAGGACGTCACATGAAGGATCTGATCAGAAAGATCGTCCTGCTCGGTTTGCTGGCCGTTGCAGCGTGGTACCTGTGGTCGCAGAGCGACCGAGTCGGAGATCTGTCCAACAACAACCTCAAGATCCAGGGCAGGTGGCAGCGCGTACAGATGAACTTCAAGGAGCCTCCGGTCTACACCTTCACCGAGACATTCATCAGCCTGAACGGCGAAGAATGGGCGTCCTACCGATTGCTTCGCGGCTCTCGGATCGAGATCAACACCGCCGATGACTTCGTCATCTACGAGCTCAGCTTCCCCGACGACGAAAACATGGTTTGGTCGACGCGTACGGGTGACAAGGTGGTACCCACGATTCGTTGGCGAAGATAGCCGCGAGGTCCGCACGGCCGGCGAATGAACGGCTCGCTCTACAATTGAACTGTGAGGGGTGCCGGCAAGTTCACGATTCTAACCGGGGCTCTGCCGGTTGCGGTGGCCTGGGCGGTCGGTCTTTCGGGCCTGCCGATGGCACATCGCCCGGTGAGCAACGTCCTCGCCGAGGTTCTGGCAGTGCTGTTGCTGGTCCTCGGCTGGAGATTCCGACGCGGTCGTCTCGCAGTTGCCGCGCTGGCAATCGCCGTCGCCAACTTCCTGGTTCGCGGGTCGCTGGCAGAGCATCCTGCCGCGCTGGGAGGTCCAATCCTGGCGTTCCTTCTCCCAGTCACCCTGGTCGTCCTCGCACTCTTGCCCGAGCGGCCGATCGACCAGCCTTTGATCGTGGCCTTGCTCGCCACGGTGGTTGTCGAGAGCTGGCTTGTCACGATTGTCGGCCGGGCCGGGACAAGCCCGTCGGAGCAGGCCCTCGGGTGGGTGGGTGAGCTCCTCAGGACCCCGGATCTCGCTCGCCTCGCCTTCCTCATCGCCGGTTTTTTCGTCGCGCTTGCATTTGCCGCCCGTCGCGGCAGCTTCGAAGGGTCTTTGCTGTGGGTGATCGCCGCATCGGCCATCGCCCTCCTCGGCGGCAGAGGACCACATGCCGCCACACTGGCCCTGAGCGCCGCTCAGATCGCCCTATTGCTCGGGCTCATCGAGGACTCCTACCGCCTCGCTTACCACGACGAACTCACGGGTCTACCCGGTCGGCGAGCGCTTGAAGAGGCGTTACGCACTCTCGACGGCGACTACGCCATCGCGATGGTGGATATTGACCATTTCAAACGTTTCAACGACCGCCATGGGCACAGCGCGGGTGACCAGACCCTGCGAATGGTCGCCACCGAGCTTCAGGGAGTGGGCGGGGGCGGCCGTGCCTACCGTTACGGCGGCGAGGAGTTTGCCATCCTTTTCCCCGGTGCAAACCCGGCCGGAGTTCGGGACGCCCTAGAACTTGTACGCGAGAAAATTGCCGGTCGGCGCTTCGCGATCCGTGCCCCAGATCGTCCTCAGAAGAAACCGGAACAACCCCGAAAGAAGAGCCGACCACCCCGGCTCATCAGCGTGTCGGTGAGTATCGGCCTGGCCGGTCCCAACGCGCGCCGCAAGGGTTCAGACTCGGTCTTGCGCGCAGCAGACAAAGCTCTTTACCGCGCCAAAAACGCGGGTCGCAATCGCCTCGTCGCCACCGGAGACCGCGTGACCGCAAAGAAGACCTGATCGCGCTCGTGCTCGTGCTCGTGC
>CBDTWX010000477.1:0-4576 GCA_965364305.1 uncultured Thermoanaerobaculia bacterium | reverse complement strand
GGGCACGTCACCTCGAACCTTTCGCTTCGAACGCTGGTGAATAGTCCGGGCTAAATGTTCGTTGTTCGTGCTCGTGCTCGAAATCATAGTTGAAATCCGAATCGCCGCAATATTCAGGATGTCGAAACACGCAGCGCTCGTGACCGTTGGCAGCGCAAGTGGCAGGGTCAGGTGCAACGGCAGGGTCAGCGACGGCGTCAGACTCAGCCCAGACAATTCCAACGTGCGTTGGCCGTTTCCAAGAGCGCTTCCCGAGAGGATGCCAGGCACGCCGATTCGCGGCGAATCGGGATGCCAGGCACCTCCGTTGAACGTGGGCCCACCCTCTCCGAACGTCGACAACATCCAAACCGGGTGTGGGTGGGTGGAACTCAAAACTCAAAACTAAAAACTAAGCACTTGCGATGTACTTTTTGATCGCCTCGTACTGGCTCCGACCGTCGAGACCGGCCTCCTCCAGGACCCGGTGGCCGGGACCGCTGCCGAGGAAGCAGCCCTTTTGAAACGGGTGGAGGCTGGCGGCGCGCCCTCGAGCCGAAGCGATCCAGCGCCACATGGTGGCCATGGTGAAGCCGGTGATACCCATCGCGCTCTGGGCACGGGTTTCCGGAAAGATGGCCTCCTGCTCGGCTTCCGGTAAGAGATCGAAGAGTTCGCTCGACGCCACGTAGACGACGTCAAGATCGATCCCGTCGCCTTCGAGCAACGGAAGCGCATCCTCGATGAACGCATAGGTCACCTCGGAGCCCTGAAGCACAACAGTCGCATCCGCCTCACCCCCGGCCTCACGCAGGAGATAGACCCCCTGCCGGGCCGCATTCGGCGGCGCCAGGCCGAGCGCCGAGCGATCGAGCACGGTTTCGGACGGGCGGGTGACGACCGGCGCGATCACCGCCGGCCGCCCCACCAGCGCCTCGCCCACCAGGTGCCACATCTCGGCCGGGTCCCACGGCGTGAGGGTGATCATCGTGCCGCGGGGAAAGTTGTCCTGCACGAGCTGCAGAGCTTGTGGATCGGCGTGGGTCGGTCCGTCCTCACCGGTCTTCAATCCGGCATGGGCAAGAACGAGAAAAAACGGGCGGTAGGGACCGGCGGCCACAGACTGTCGGGCCTGGTTTCCGATCGCGTGAAGCCGCGACGCGATGTGGCCGAGCGGGGCAATGAATGCGCCGTAGGATGCGCCGACTCCGATGTGGCGTCCGTAGCAGGACAGACCCGACATCACGGCCGAGATGGCGTCCTCGCAGATGCCGCCGATGGCCACCAACCGCGATGCCGGGTTGGAGACCTTGTTCCAGAAACCCTCGGCAAAGGACTTGCCGCCGGTGGCGACGCTGGTCGATCCGAGCAGATCCGCGGCCGCGATCAGCAAAGCGCCGTCGCTGATCCGATTGCAGTGATCAAAGACCTTGCCGAGCTCGCCACGCAGGGTCGTGGTGGCCCCCGGTTCGAGCTTCATGTGTTCCGGCGCCTCTCTCAGGGCGGCGACGTTTTCGAAAACCGCCTCGACCCGCGGCGCCTTCGGACGCGGCCCTCGCCTCCTCGCGACCAGCCGCTCGCGTGCGCCCTTGAGACGATCCGCGAGGAAGGTCACCATTTCGGTTTGGGCCTCGAGGGCGCGCCGTACCGTCTGGAGAGCCCTCCAAAAACACTCCTCGACGGTCGCGAGATCCGCACCGAGGCCACACGGCGGGTTTTCGCGTTCGCAACGGGGAATTTCGAGGCGAGCCAGATCCTCGAAATCGTCGAGCGCCTCGTAGAAATCGGCCGAGCAGAGCGGGTGACCGGCCCCATGTGAGGCCCTGCCTTCGATACCGTATCGCCATCCTTTGGTGGTGCGGTAGATAATGGCCGTGGGCTGACCGTTGTCGAGCTCGAGGGCCCGTCGCTGGGCGGCCGCGATCTGCTGGAGATTGGTGCCGTCAGGCACATTGATCACGTTCCAGTCGTTGAGGTGGGCAAGCTCGGCTGGGGTCCACTGGACATACTCTCCGGGGCGATCGCTTTCTCGGCAGACGTGATCGGTGTCGATGGAGGCCTGGTTCCAGTCGACATGCAGGATGGCGTTGCCGAGGGACGACGTGCCGGCTGCGGCGAGCGCTTCTGAGGCACGACCCGGCGTGAGACCGCCTTCGCCCTCGACGATGTGAACTCGTGGGGCGTTCGGCCCGTAGTAGTCGGCGGCACCCATCGCGAGGCCCAGCGACGAGGGCAGACCGACCCCCGAAGCGCCGGTGGCGAGCTTGACGAACGGGGTCGCCGGGGTGGGGTGGCCGTCGAGCGCCTTGGCTGCTTGGGATCGAAAGAGGGGAGTTTTGGTGACCGGGTTCCGCCTGAATCCGAGGAGATCCTCGAGACGGAGCTGACGCTCGTTTCGTGCCGGCAGCATCTCCGGGGCACCGATTCTCGCGATCTCGTTGCGCAGTGCCCACATGGCGTAAAGCCCGAGGGCCTTGTGTCCGGCGGCATACGACACGATGTCGGCGTCCGGGCGCTCGGGGTCGGACACATCGTAGTCGAGAGTCTCGAAGAGCAGACGGGCGACAAACCGACCCGAGGAGATGGATCCACCCGGGTGGCCTGACGTCGGCACGTAATTGAAGAGAATGGCGCAGAGCGATCGGTAGATTTGATCGAAGTTGGTGAACGCGGTGAAATCCTGTGGAGAAAGAGGTGTCCGCTGCTCGGTCGTCGTGCTGTCGATGTCGAGGGCTGTTGCGCGACGTTCACCGAGCTGTGATCCCATGGGTCCTCCCCGCGTCAGCGTCAATAACGGTATCTTCCTTGGCGAAGGAAATCATCAAACCCCTCGCGATCGATTGAGGCCGTGCGGATTCGGCGGACGGCCTCCGCCAGATCCTCCAGGGCTGTGGCGATGGAGATCCTTATGAAATGCTTGCCTTCCGCGCCGATGAGCCCGAATGAGCGTCGGTCCATGGTCGCGACATGGTGGCGATAGAGCAGAAAAAGCTGGAACAGAGTGGATGGACTGGTTTGATGCCGAGGTTCGGGCGGCAGCGACTCGAAGGCCTCGACGGCGCCGATCCGCTCGCACGCGCCGGCGATGTTGGGGAACACGTAAAACGCGCCGCGCGGGTTCTGGCATCTGACGCCGTCGATCGTGTTGAGCGCTTGCACCACCATGTCGCGTCTCCGCTGGAACGACTCCGACATCTCGCGAATACAGGTCGCGCTCTCCGGCGAGGTGATGGCGAGACGGGCTCCCTCCTGGTTATAGGCCGGCATGCACGAAAAATAGTTGATGTTGAGGTTGCGAAACGTGTGTGCCTCTTCGGAGGTGGGAAATGCCGCCCATCCGATCCGCCCGCCCGTCCACGAGTAGCTCTTGGAGACGCCGGAGACGATGATCGAGACCCTCTCCATCCCAGGGATCGATGCAATCGAAAAGTGCTCCGCGCCGTCAAAGAGTATGTGCTCGTAGACCTCGTCCGAGAAAACACGAACATCGGGAGGTGCCCGCTTCAGAATCACCTCGGCGATTTCCTTCAGCTGCTCGGGTGTGGCCACTCCGCCGGTCGGGTTGGACGGAAAGTTCAGATAAATCAACTTGGTGCGGTCGCTGATTAATCGCTCCAGGTCGTCCCCGCCGAGGGTGAAGCCGGTCTCCTCGCGGAGATGGAGTGGTTTCGGAATCGCGCCGACGTATCGGATGAAGCTCTCGTAGATTGGGAATCCCGGTGACGGGTAAATGACCTCATCGCCGGGCGCGGCGTAGACGTGTTGGCAGAAACCGATGGCGGTCTTGGCGCCTGGGAAGACCACCACCCGATCCGGTACCACATCGATGCCCCGAGTCTCGGTGAGCTGGCCTGCAATGGCCTGCCTGAGACCGCTGGTACCTTGCGGATCGCTGTAGTGAGTGTTCTTGTTGTCGAGCTGACGCTTGACCTCTTCGCGGATGTGGGCGGGGAGCTCGAAATCCGGTTCACCGATGTTGCAGCGGATCACTCGGTGTCCGCCAGCCTCGACCTCACGGATCCGCGGTCCGATCGCGAAAGCGTTCTCGGTGTCGATGCGCCGGACGCGATCAGCGAATAATGCCACGAATGCCTCCTTCGCGACTCGCTTGACTGTCGGCCAAAACGATTTCGACACGTCTAACCGGGCTTCTGCTGCGAGTGTAGCAGGATTTCGGTGCTGCGGCCCAGCGATCGCGCGACCCCCGTGTCCACCGCCATTCAGCGGCTCATCGAGAGCCACGCGTCGTGCGATCGCCAGCTCTGAAGCCGACCGACGTATCACTTCTTTTTTGCGAAGCCGTCAGTGTGTGGCTCTCCGCAATGCGACCACGACGGCCGGAATCACAGCCAGCTGGAGAATCGCGAGGCCAACGGCAATTGCCGTCAGGCCCACCCACGGTACGGCGAAGACGCCGACCATCAGCGCAGCCGAGGCGGCGCCGGCCTCGTCGGCGGCAAAGACCACGCCGGCCCTGTGACGGGTCGCACCGTCGCTGAGGTTTGTCATTCCGGGAAATGCCAGGCCGGTCAGCAGACCGGCGGAGAGGAGTAGCAACGGGATGGCCGCGATCGGGCTAGTGAAGGCGAGGCCACTC
>CBDTWX010000476.1:0-4584 GCA_965364305.1 uncultured Thermoanaerobaculia bacterium | reverse complement strand
CGCCGCCCTCGTCGCGAAACCTGGTGAGAAGTACGGGCTAAAACCATACGAAGCACCGAGCGACGTGAAATCCCCGCCGATCCTGGTGATTGCTCCCCGGCTCGCCGCAACCCGCAGGGAGTGGCCCCCACCGAGTCGCATCGACACCATCAGCCCCACCCTGGAGTTGCTCTGCTTGTCGTCGTTGGTGGTCCCATCGACCGTGGTCTGGCCGCCCCTCCAGAAGTTGGCGTCAACTGCCGCCCACAGACCGGGCTGGAAAAGATATCGGACATGGCACTGCGTGGAGAGGATGGGATCCTGCCTGCGCGTCGAACCGCCAAAGAAATCCGGGTTGTCGGTGAAGAACCGCCCCCCGACATAGGCATCGATCGCCCAACGTTTCATCACATGCACGATGCCGAACTCGGGTTTGAACGCCCAGCGGTTGGTGCCGATGTTGATCGCCTTTGTCGGATCGTACTCACCCGTAGGCGCTGTGACCACGTGGCTGACTCCAACCAACGTGCGAGGCCTGTAATTGCGGAAGTCTTTCGGACTCATCGCCGGCGCACCAAACACGTTGACGGCCAAGCGCACACCCAGATCACCGAACCCGGACCGCTCTGCAAAGGCCTGCTCGCCCAGGTAGAGTTCCTCGATGTCGCTGAGGAGGTAGGGCACGTTGACTCCGATGTTGGCCGCCCTCCCCGCCACACCGAAAGGCCGGGCGTATCCGAACGATGAAGCGGAGATCTTGGCGCTTGCATCGGTGATCGGCAACGCCGGGTCGAAGGTGATGTCACCGTCGTTATATGCCGTGGTAAAGGTCACGAAGTTGACGCCGTTCGGCGCCGGGGTTTACGCAGCCGGAATCAGCTCCTGCGCGAATGCCGAGGATGCCAACCAACCCAGTACAACCGAGAAGACAACTGCTCCGCACCTATCGCGCCAACCCGAAGAGCGTGAACTCCATCTTCCGACCATCGCGGATCAATATACAGGGCCCATCCCCGCACCTCGCTCCAATTCACCGGGAGGTAGGGCGGGAATTCCTAGTTCGTAATTCCTAATTCCTAATTCATCAGGGTGTGTACCAGATCGGGCTCGTATAAGCCCGCTCCTGGGTCACCATCGGCACCTCTGGGGGCATGGTGACACCGTAAAACTTGGCTTCGTACGCGGTCCACCGCGGGGTCGGGATTTCGAGCACCCTGGCGTAGTAGACGGCGGGGACATCGGCGTCGAAATCCGGGTCTTTCCACACCGTAATCAGCTCGGGTGCGCCGATGGTGTTGGTCCAGGTCGCGTTGGCCACATCGACCGTGTTGCCCACCGGCGGCAGCTTGCCGTCGGCGCCGGGTTTGCGATCGCCGGACCACTCCACGTCGTAGACCTTCTCCTGCCGATTCCCGCTCGCGTCGAGCCAGCCTTTGACGATCTGGATCCGATCGAGGTTGCCGCTGTAGGGATCTTTGAGCGCCGCGACGAGGAATGTCGGAGCCTTTCCGGAGGGCGCACTCGCGAGGTCACCACCCATCGGCACACCCTTGGTGTAGCCGATGTCGGCCGGCAGCCGATGGCTGGCGTCGGCGTCCACGAATTCCCATCCACCAAAGAAACGCACCATCATCCGCGGTCCGGTGGTGGCGTAGGTCTCCTTACGCATCATGGCATCGAATATCGCCTCACGGGTGTTCTCGGTCGCCCACACAGCAGCGTAACCAGAGGACACCATGGACCAGCCTTCGTACTTCTTGCCGTCGACCTCGGCCATGGGATGGGCGAACCGCTCGGGACCGGGTTCGGAGCCCGAGTGTTTGCCGAAGAAGTTGTTCTCGCCCGCGGTGGCAAGACCCGTGTGGCTGTCGGTCGAACCAATCATCCCGAACTTGTATGGGTTGGTGCCGAGCTCTTTTTCCAGTTGAAGGCCGATCTGCAGGGCCGAGCGGGCGTACTCGTACTGCAGCATGTCGTTCTCCTTGAGCACGCTGAGGTCGAGGTTGCCCTGGTCCCAGGTCTCGTAGTCGGCGAACTCATCGTCGGGAGACAGGAAGGGGTGGGCCTCGCCGTCACCCTTGATCTGGGTGGCCTCGTAAAGCGGCTCCCACTTGTCGCGGGTCGTTGCGTACTCGAGATCCACGGGTTTACCGGTGAAGGATTCGATGATCGGGAACATGATGCCGTTGGAGAGGTTGCCGTTGTGGGCAATGGCCAGCATCTGGCCACCAGTCGTGTCCTCGTATGCCTGCATCCAGTTCCACAGGTCGCGCGGGTTGTCGCTGCCCTCGGGTTTCAATGTGGTGTAGGGCTCCATCACGCCGGCCCTCTGACCGTCGTCGCGGTAGATCAAAACCCTGTGGAGATTGTTGCCGCCGGTGTTCGACGTCCACTCCCAGCCGATAAAGGCGGTGAACTTGCCGGGCTCGTTGTACTTCTCAGCCGCGTCAATAGTTTCGTCCCAGGCCGAGCGATATGCCGCGGTACCAGGACGTGACTCGAGTGCCGGAGGGAAGGTCCCCTGTGAGAAGGCAATGATGATCTCGATCGCCGCCGCAACGCCGGATTGCCCGCCTTCCTGGACCATGTCGTACCACTTCTTGCCGGTGGGATCGGCAAGCATCTCCGGGTCTCCGGCGAAGAGCCGCGGGAAGAAACCCATATTGTCTGAGTGGTCAGCTACGACCAGAAAATCGAGCGGCCGGCCGAGCTTGACCTGAAGCCCGGTGGACGAGGTCAATTCCTCACCGCGGGCGAAGCGATAGGCATCCTCCGGGCCCAACCGAGCCCCGAACGCACCAGCATCCATCGACATCCCAGTGTGGAGGTGGGTGTCGCCCCAGAAGACCTGGGTCGGGAAGTTTCGACCCGCGTAGGGCGAGTAGTGCTTCTGTGGGGGAAACGCTTCTGCGGCCGAGGTTCCCGGCGGCGGCAATCCAACCGTGTCTCCGGCAAATACCGGCAGCGCGAGGGTCGGTATCAACAGCGACGTCACAATCACCCAACAACGAGTCTTCTTTTCCACGACTGCCTCCCCGGAGCTTCCAATTTTCGATATTCGAATCGAAGTCACCATAGCAGAGCCACGAACCCGATCCCCAGAATTCCTGACCCATCCGGGTGGGTGGGCGGCATTCCTAATTCCGAATTCCGAATTCCGAATTCCGAATTCTGTGCGGGCGGGCTGGCGGGCGCCCGTCTATACTCTCTCCCCGACAAGGAGACATCCATGCGACCCGACGGACGTCAGCCCCACGAGATCCGCCCAGTGACCATCGAGCCCGACTTCATTCGCTACCCCGAGGGCAGCGTCCTCTATCGCGCCGGCAACACGGTGGTATTGTGCAACGCCAGCGTCCTCGACCGCTCCGCGCCCTTTCTGCGCGGTTCCGGCGAGGGCTGGGTGACCGCGGAGTACGCCATGCTTCCGCGCGCCACCGACACCCGCTCGGAGCGCGAGGTCAAGAAGGGCCACCCGAGCGGCCGCTCGCAGGAGATCCAGCGTCTCGTCGGCCGTTCGCTGCGCGCCGCGGTCAACCGGGGAGAGATCGGCGAACGGACCATCGCCATCGACTGCGATGTTCTGCAGGCCGACGGCTCGACCCGGACCGCCTCCATCTCCGGCGGTTGGATCGCCCTGGTATTCGCGTTGTGCCGAATGCGCGAGCAGGGCCTGCTCGTCGAGTGGCCGTTGACCAACCAGATCGTCGGGGTTGCGGTCGGAATGGTTGGTGGCGAGGCTCGAGCTGACCTCGACTACGGCGAAGACTTCGACTGCGATGTCGACCTCAACCTGGTCTTCACCGGCGACGGCCGGTTGATCGAGGTCCAGGGGACGGCCGAGGGCGAGCCCTTCTCCCGAGAGCAGCTCGACGCGTTGCTCGACGTGGGTTGGCGGGGCGCAGAGCAGATCGTCGCCAAGCAGAAAGAAACGGTTGGACCACGCCTCGACGCACTCGGGCTCACGCTGCCATAAGTAAGATTCGGAATTCGGAATTCGGAATGCCGCCCACCCAACCGAGTTCCGCCCATAGGCTTGTCCTGAGCGAGCTTTGCGAGTCGACTGGATCCCTCCACTCCTTCGCTCCGCTCTCTCGGTCGGGATGACAGATTGGGGAATCTCGGTCGTGTTGAAGGGACGGTGGGACGAAGAAGATGTCATTCCGAGCGAGGCCAACGGCTGAGTGGAGGAATCTGTGGGGAGGGTAGGCGGGAATTCAAAATTCAAAATTCAAAATTGAGAATTCGCGGCCTCTGGGCCGCGAACGCCATTGACACTCCGAGCCACCGAACCCTATACTCACTGCCCGCCTTCGGGTGGTCGATCTTTGCAAAGAGTGAGTGGACTCCCAGTCGGGGTGTAGCGCAGTCTGGTAGCGCACCTGCCTTGGGCGCAGGGGGTCGGAGGTTCAAATCCTCTCGCCCCGACCATATACCCCTCGCTGGAAACCTCCGCCTGTAGCTCAGCTGGATAGAGCAACGGACTTCTAATCCGTAGGTCAGAGGTTCGAGTCCTCTCAGGCGGACCATTTCCGCAAACAGTAGTATGGTGGGCGTAGCTCAGTTGGTAGAGCACAGGATTGTGGCTCCTGTGGTCGGGGGTTC
>CBDTWX010000475.1:0-4607 GCA_965364305.1 uncultured Thermoanaerobaculia bacterium | reverse complement strand
CCGCCGGCAAACGGGCGGCGACCACTGAGCATCTCGTACAATACACAGCCGAGCGCAAAGACGTCTGTTCGGCTGTCCACCGGCCCACTGCTCAGCTGCTCCGGCGCCATGTAGCCCATGGTGCCCAGCAGGGCGCCGGCGGCCGTGTCGCTCGGCAGGGCGGCAGTCTCGTCCTCGTCTCCGACCTCGGTGTCGATGATCTTGGCGAGCCCGAAGTCGAGGATCTTGACCTGGTCGTCGGTGGTGAGGAAGACGTTGTCGGGCTTGATGTCGCGGTGGATGATGGCCTTCGCGTGCGCGGCCGCGAGGCCGCGCGCGACCCCGAGACCCCAAGCGACGGCCTTCGACGGCGACGGAAGCTCCTTACGCAGCACTTGGCGCAGATTCTCCCCTTCGAGAAGCTCCGTGACGAGAAAGGGCCTGCCGTCTTCCACACCTACGTCGTAGACGGTCAGCAGATTGGGGTGACTGAGGCCGGCGGTGGCGCGGGCCTCGCGCTCGAAGCGCTTGCGCCGCTCGGGGCTGTCGGCGACCTCGGACGGCAGCACCTTGACGGCGACCTCGCGGCCGAGCCTTGGGTCCTCGGCGCGGTAGACCACCCCCATGCCGCCCTCGCCGAGCTTGCCAGTGAGCCGATAGGGGCCGAGCGTGTCGCTGATGGTGCCGTTCATAGCACGGGTTTCAATGGAAGCATAAAACTTCTCGAAAAATCAGTCCAGTGATCTTGACCTGCTTGCGAAGCCGGAAGATATTTAGATCAGGGTTATGGGTCAGCTCTCTTTGTTGAGAAAGCGATTCGTTTTTTGCGGAAGGAGCCGGGCCATGTCGATGCGGGCGCTCGTCGGTTCTCTCGGTGTTTTTGTCTTGTTTCTCTTCCGGTCCGGCCCCGCGGTGGCCCAGGTCGGTACCGCGAGGCTCGAGATCAACACCGTCGCCGGCGAGCAGGCGGCACTGGCCGGGGTGAAGGTTGTCGCCACCAACACCGACAGCGGCTTCGAACGCCGTGTGACCACCGGCGACCTCGGCGCCGCGCTGCTGACCGGTCTCGTGCCCGGCAGCTACCGCCTCGAGGCGCGCCGTGAGGGCTTCGAACCCGCCGTCGAGCCGTCCATAGTCCTCCGCACGGGTCACACCGTCCGGCTCACCTTGACCTTGCGGCCGCAGGTCACCGCTGAGCTCGAGGTCACCGACCAGGTGCCGCTGGTCGACCCCTTTCGAATTGACTCCTCCAACAACATCGTTCCCGAGCAAATGATGTCGCTGCCGGTGCCTGACCGTTCCTACGAGAAGCTCGCCTTCTTCACGCCCGGAGTGCAACGCGAGCGTTGGGAGTACATGGACATGCGCGGCTCGCCGGTGGTCGGTTCGTCCGCCGCCGCTCCCTCCACCGCCTACTTCGTCGACGGCGCGAGCTTCAGCGACCCCTTTGTCGGCCGATCGCGGGTCGAGCTCAGCCAGGATGCCATCCGCGAGCTGCGCGTCGTCAACAACCGCTTCGACGCAGAGATCGGCGGCTCCGCGGGCGGCGCCATCTCGTTGGTCACCAAGGCCGGGGGCAATGCAGTCAGCGGCTCTGTCTTCGCCTTTTACCGGGCGGACTGGCTTCGCTCGCAGGGCGCTCTCGAGATCGAGGAGTCGGACTACTCGCGGACCCACCTCGGCTTCACCATCGGCGGGCCCATCGTCCGCGACCAGACCCACTACTTTGTTGCCTTCGAGCACCTCGACGAGAATGACGTCGTGCTGGTTCGGCCCGGCGGCGCCTTCACCGGGCGCGCCGACGATGTTCCGCGGCCGGTGGAACGCACGCATCTCCTCGCCAGTCTCGACCACCGCTTCTCCAGTACCTCAACTCTGTCCGGCAAGCTGCTCTGGGAGCGCGCCCGGACCGACAACTACCTGGTGGGCGGCGTGGTGGCGGAGTCGCACGGCTACTCACGGGACAATGACAATTGGAGCCTGCGCCTCGGCCACTCCTGGGTGATCGACGAGAGTCGCCTCAACGAGCTTCGCATCCAGGGTGGCTCCCGCGAGCTTCGCCTTCCGATGAACTCTACCGAGCTCGCCGAATGGTTCTCCACCGGATCGACCCTGCAGATTGGAGCGAATATCATCGGTCCCCGTTTCGAGCTCGACACCGACTTCTTCCAGGTAGACGACACCTTCACCCTGCTCGGCATCAAACGCCACGCCCTCCGGCTCGGCGTGAGTTTTCTCTACACTTCGACCTTTAACCGCCAGGATCGCTTCGAGGAAGGGTGGTTGATATACCTCAGCGACAACCGCGCGCTGCCGTCGTACTACTACTACGGCTCCAATGACAGCGACGCAACGCTGAACAACAGCGTCATCGGGGTCTTCGTCCAAGACGACTGGCGGCCGAGTCCGAAGCTCACCGTCAGCCTCGGACTGCGTTACGACGTCGAGACCGACGCCACCAACCCCAGCTTCGAGCACCCACTGGTCGGCGACCGCGGCATCGACACCGACAACATCCAGCCGAGGATTGGCATGAGTTGGAACCCGGACGGCGAAGGCCGCACCGTGTTCCGCGTCGGCGTCGGCCGCTATGTTTCGCAGTTTCCGCTCTTCGCCTCCATGTTCGAGCTCACCCTCAATGGGATCAGCGGACGCGCTCAGCTGCAGCGGCTGAACGGCCACCTGGTCTGCATCCAGCTCGGCATCCCCCTCGATCAGTGTCCCCTTCCGGCCATCGACCCCGCCGACCCGCGCAACACCGGGATCCCCCTCGCCCCGAACGTCGAGCTGCTGGCCGACGATCTCGAGATGCCCGAGTCGTGGCAAATCAGCGCCGGGGTCAGCCAGCGTCTCGGCCACACCGGTCTGGTTTTCGATTTTGAGGGGATCTGGATCGACGGCAAAAACGAGACGATCTTCCGCAACACCAACTGGGCGGGAAACGCGTGCAATGATGACGGCGACCCGTCCGATTGCTGGATCAACCCCAGATACCGGTGGATCCTCACCCGCACCAGCGAAGGGCGTTCCGAGTATCGGGCCGCCACCGTGAGCCTCAACGGGACGCTCAAGGGCGGCCACCTCATCGCCGCCTCGCTCACCCTCGCCGACAAGAAGAACCTCGGCGATCGCTGGGGTGGATTCGACACCCCTTCCGACCCCGCAGATATCGAGGCCGAGTGGGGGCCGAGCGCCACCGGGGAGCGGGTCCGATTCGTGGCCAGCGCGGTCTTCAACCTGCCTTGGCGGGTAACCGTCGCGCCGGTGATCGAGTACGGCTCGGGCCAGCCGTGGAACCGGGAGCTCGGCTATGACGCCAACGGCGACGCCGGCATCGGCGGCTTTGCCGATCGCGCCCCTGGCGTCGGCCGCAACGACCAGGCCGGACCCTCGTACCGGCAGGTCAACCTGCGGCTCATGAAAACGCTCGCCCTCCGCCGGGGAGAACTCGATCTCATCCTCGAGGCCTTCAACCTCTTTGACACCACCAACTACGACGTCAACACGGTCGACAACGCCGAGTTCCTGCTCGATCTTACGAACGCCGGCTCACCGTACGTCCCGAACCCCCGTTTCGGCGAGTACCTCGACACCCTCCAGCCGTTCGAGATCCAGCTCGGCGCTCGCTTTCGGTTCTGAGAAGACGCTATTAATCGGCGCCTCGACAAGGAGGCAGGAGAAAAATCGCTCGTCGAAGCTGTGAGCCTTCGCGAAACCCGATGGGTATACAGAGGGCTGGGGGAAGGCGGCTTCAACCCCTCCCGCACCAGGCACATTTTGCGGACGTTGACTAGAATGAGCCGATCGGCGACCGCCGGGTTTTTCCGATCCCCGGAGATGCGTGCTCAGACCTCGACAGTGGCGCCGGTCGGGAAGAGATGCAGAGCGTCCCCCATCACCTCGCTGAGAACTGAAAAGGCCTTTTGTCCAGTGCAGTGGCCGGTGTAGACGGTACCGCGCACGTTGTCGAGAATTCGAGATCCGATATCTCGGACCTCACTGCGGGTCGCGGCCATCGAGTTGTAAAAGGGCAGGCCCTTGAGGTGGAAACCACCGAACACAGCCTTGATGGGAACCCGAGGGAACTCCGCAGCCGCGGCATCGACGATATTCAAAATGCCGTGGTGGGAGCATCCCGAAAACACCACCATCCCGTCGTCTTCGTGGATCACCATGATGAGCTCGTGATCGAAGGGATCGGGGACGAGGGCGCCGTTCGACTCCACGAAAAGATGGCGGTTCCCCTGTGGACGCAAGTGGGTCGAACCGATTTCAGTGACCAGGTAGATTCCGGGGGCAATGACCCGCGTTTCGTCGACGAACTCTATGCGATTCGAAAACCGATCAAAAACCTCCGGGTCGAGCCCAATAGCACGCTTCAACACCACCAGTGCCTTGAACCAGCGATCTGAGATCGGGCTTGTGCGGAGATACACCGGAGCGCGTTGATTGGTTTCGAGGAAGTGCTCGAGCCCACCTCCGTGGTCGAAGTGTTGATGTGAAACCGCAGCCAGCTCGGTGGCGGCGATATCGATATCGAGCGACGCGGCGTTGCGTGCGAAAGCGTCGGACGCTCCCATGTCAAAGAGAATCGTCGTGCCGTTCGCCTCGACGTGCACCGACAGACC
>CBDTWX010000474.1:0-4615 GCA_965364305.1 uncultured Thermoanaerobaculia bacterium | reverse complement strand
GCTGCCAGTGGGTCGGGCAGGACGGCGCCGGTCATTTCGTCAAGATGGTCCACAACGGTATCGAGTACGGCGACATGCAGCTGATCTGCGAGGCCTACCAGCTGATGAAGGACGGCCTGGGCCTCGACCACGAGCGGATGCACCGGACTTTTGCCGAGTGGAACGAGGGCGAGCTCGACTCCTATCTGATCGAGATCACACGGGACATTCTGGGCTACCGTGACGAGGATGGCGAGCCGGTTCTCGAGAAGATCCTCGACACGGCCGGGCAGAAGGGCACCGGCAAGTGGACGGCGATGTCGGCCCTCGACACGGGCATTCCGCTGACCCTGATCGCCGAGGCGGTGCTCGCCCGTTTCCTGTCGGCTCTCAAGGACGAGCGGGTCGCGGCAGAAAAGGTGCTCCGCGGACCGGATCCGGCCTTTGCGGGGGATCATGACGCGTTCCTCGACGACCTCCGTCAGGCCCTCTATGCGGCCAAGATCGTGTCCTATGCGCAGGGCTACATGTTGATGCGTGCCGCCGCCTCGGAGTACGGCTGGAACCTCAACAACGGCGGTATCGCGCTGATGTGGCGCGGCGGATGCATCATCCGCTCAATCTTCCTCGGCAAGATCAAGGAAGCCTTCGATCGCGATCCGGAACTCAGCAATCTGCTCCTCGACCCCTACTTCACCGGGCAGGTCTCAAACGCTCAGACGGCGTGGCGCCGGGTGGTGGCGCGGGCCGTCGAGATGGGGATCCCGGTGCCGGCTATGTCGAGCGGGCTCGCCTTCTTCGACGGCTACCGCCGCGGCCGGCTTCCGGCCAATCTGCTCCAGGCTCAGCGCGACTACTTCGGCGCCCACACCTACGAGCGCGTAGATCGCTCGCGAGGCGAGTTCTTCCACACCGATTGGACGGGGCATGGGGGGGATGTGACGGCAAGGACGTATCAGGCGTGAGGGGAGGGAGGGTGCCACGTTCACATTTCCACATTTGTTTTTTGGGGTGCGGTGAGCGGATCTCGCTTTGGACGGAATCGCGCGATCAAACGCTGCGCCCAACAAATGTGGAAATGTGAACGTGGCACCCCAGGAGAAGGATAGAAGGGAACCTCAAATGATCACGTTTCGCGAGGACTGTAAGTACTCACTTCTGGTGCCGACCAGCATGGGTGTTCGCCTGACGCCCGCCGACGGCCAGGGAGTCCACTGCAGCAAGACGTTTCTCATGCATGTCACGAGCGCCGAGTCGAACGTGGCGAGTGTCTCCTCTTTTCTCGGCCTCCCGGTGAAGGTCCTGACGGCCTTTGTCAAAGGAAGCCCGATCTCGCGCATGATCAAGGATGACCTTGCGGGCCGTCACATCGATTACGAAGGTCCGGAGGTCGATCAGGGAGGACCCTGGGGATACCGCCACCAGATCAACATGGCGGACACCGGCTACGGATCACGAGGGCCTCGGGTCCACAACGACCGCGCGGGAGAGGTCGGACTCACCCTCGACGCAGGGGACTTTGACTTCGATCGAATCTTCGATCGCGAGGGAGCTCGTATCGTGCACCTGTCGGGGCTGGTCGCGGCGTTGTCCCCGGAGACCAGCGCCTTCTGCCTGGATGTCGCCCGGACCGCCAAAAAAGCCGGCAGCCGCATCTCCTTCGATCTCAACCATCGCGCCTCGTTCTGGGCAGGTCGTGAAGAGGAGCTGCACGAGGTCTTTGATGAGATTGCCGGGCTGTCCGACGTGCTGGTCGGCAACGAGGAGGATTTCCAGCTCTGCCTCGGCATCGAGGGACCGGAGGCGGGCGGCAGAGACCTTGCGGCAAAGATCGAGAGCTTCAAGGGCATGATCGACCGGGCCAAGGCGGCCTACCCCGAGACACAGGTCTTTGCCACCACCTTGCGCGAGGTCATCAACGCCAACGCCCATATGTGGGGCGCCGTCGCTTCAGTCGGCGACGAGTGGCACGTTGTGGAGCCGCGGGAAATCGTGGTCCTCGACCGCATCGGAGGTGGCGACGGTTTCATCGGCGGCATGCTCTACGCCATGCTCAGGGGGTGGGCGCCCGAGAAGTGGATCAAGTTCGGGTGGGCGAGCGGCGCCCTGGTCACGACGCTGCTGACGGATTACGCCCAACCGGCTGACGAAGAGCAGATCTGGAGCATCTGGGAGGGCAACGCGCGAGTTCGGCGCTGACCTGCCCGGCCTGCCGCCTGGATGCGGGATTCGAGATGCGAGATACGAGATACGAGATACGGATGGTGGACGCTCGATTCGAATGATGAATTGGGAATCAGGAACTGGGAATGCCGCTCACCCACCTAGGGAGCTCGCAGATCACACAGATGTACGCAGATGTGCGCAGAAAGTCAGAGGAAAACCCAGAATCGTCATCCCGACCGAGGGAGCAGGGCGACCGAGCGGAGGGATCTATGGGTTGGCCACGCGAAGCGGGAAGCAGCGCCCTTCGGCCGTCGCCTCGCACTGCACACAGATTCCTCGACTCGGCCGCAGGCCTCGCTCGGAATGACACCTTCATCGTCTCGCCGTTCGTCGAAACGGGCGAGGCCTTCCATTTGTCCCGAGCGAGCGTAGCGAGTCGAGGGGTCTATTCTGGGGTATTGGATGCAAACGCACTCCTGAAAGACTCGATAGATCCCTCCGCCCGGACCCATCGGGTTCTCGGTCGGGATGACAGAAGAATGAAACTCGAATAGCCGAGGGGAGTTGATATCCTTACCCCTCCAATGAACAATCGACACGACGATTCCAAGAGAGCCTTCGATCTTAAGGGTGGGATGCTGCGATGAAGAGACCCTCGCGAAAGGACGTCAGCAAGCCGAAGGTCGAAGAGTACGCCTACAAGAAGGAGTTCTACCGCGACGCTGCGGTTGCCGCCGATTATGACCAGCACCGCTTCACGACGCCCGCTCGGCGGAGGAGAAACGCCCGCAAATGGCGCGCCATCAGACGGGCTCTGGATGCAACCACCGGCGTCCATTCGGTGCTCGATCTCCCATGTGGCACCGGACGGTTCACCGGTCACCTGGCTCGGCTGGGTCTCGACGTGATCGGTGGCGACATCTCTCTCCAGATGATGCGTGAGGCGGCGACGTCGGGAGAGGTCGAGCATCCGAATATCATCGGTTACGCCCAGGCGGATGCCGAGGCGTTGCCGTACAGCGACCAGAGCATCGGGTGCATCGTGTCGATCCGCTTCATGTTCCACGTCGACCCGATCACGCGGCGGCGGATTCTGCGCGAGATGGCTCGCGTTTCGAAACGGTGGCTGATCATCGACTATCGTCACAAGTACTCCGCCCGGTGGGTGTCCTGGCAGATCCGCCACGCCCTCGGTCTGCTGCCCCAAAGTCCGGAACGCGTCAGCCGTCACGACCTTCGGTCGGAGTTTCAGGACGCCGGTCTGACGATTCGCCGGGTCATCCCGGTGCGTCGCTGGCTGTCCGACAAGTGGATCGTGCTCGCGGAGGCCACCCATGACCAGCCGGCCTTCGAGCTCGGTCTGGCCGAGGCTAGGCTGAAAGGCACCGACCTCGACGGGGTGAGCATTGCCGGCAGGTTCGGGGAGGGCAGGAGGAGTACCGTCTACCGCGCCTCCTGGCAGGGCCGCGAGATCGCGCTCAAGGTTTACAAGCAAACGGCTATCGCGACCCACGGCCGAAAGAATCATCAGCCCATCGCTGAATTCGAGTACCGCCGAAACACCGAGTTCCACAGCGTGGCGGGTCTCGACCGTTATGTCGCCCGGCCGTTGGCCTGCGTTGTGACGCCGGAGATCCAGGCCGTCGCCCAGGAGGCGATCGACGGCGAGCTGTACTACTTCTTCCACAAGAGGCGCGCCGGCGAGGTTCCGGCCTCGTTTGCCGAGCACCTGGGAAAAATCCTCGAGCTCAGCCACGGGGCCGGTCTGTATGACGTCGATCTTCACTCGATGAACGTCTTCGTGGCGAGCGAATCGAGCGGGGAGCTGGTTCCGAAGATCTTCGACTTCAATCTCATACCCTTCACCGTCCGACCCCAAAATCCGTTTGTCGGTTGGCTACTCGGCGCGGGGTTGCTCTCCAAGGAATCGCGGGATCGACGCCGTCTCAGACACTTCAACGATTTCAGGCACGTCGAGAACCGGCTTCTGAAGTTCTACAACCCCGATCCATGACTCACCGAGCCTGGATGAGGGCGGGACATGCCCCGCCTCTCTACCATGCAAGCGAAAGCCAGTATGGGGGCCGCATGCATGCCGCCCGGTCCTTTGAAATCAGCGTCAGGGGCCGGCGTCAGTGGACCGCGGCAGGATCAGCGGCAGCAGTCGGCGACCGCAACAGCGACAGGAATCAGGGTCAGCGGCAGGATCAGCGGCTGCAATCATTAGGACACCCGCAATTGGGCGGGAGACACGGAGGCGGTAACCCAGGGCAGTCATTCGGGATAGAGAAAACGGCGAGGCTGGTTCCCGTCATAGCCTCGAGGACTGGTGACGCCGAATGTGTCATTTCGAGTGAGGCCGAAGGCCGAGTCGAGAAATCTATGTGGGGAAGCAGGCAACGATGTTCCGAACTCCACTTCATAGATTCCTCCACTCGTTCGCTCCGCTCGCTAGGTCGGAATGACAGCG
>CBDTWX010000473.1:0-4617 GCA_965364305.1 uncultured Thermoanaerobaculia bacterium | reverse complement strand
CACTCGGCCGAGGTTCTTTGGGAAACCCCGTCGGCTACGGGGTGGCGCTCGACCAGCGCGACGTGTCGCCGGCCTCGAAGCCGTCGGCGAAGAAGGGGCCGTACTCATAGGCGCCGATGTCGGCGGTGGTGATCCCGTCGCCGTCGCCGTCCCAGCGCTCGACGCCGTTTTGGTCGGTCGGTGGCGCCAGGCTGTTGTCGCCGTCGTCAATTCCGGGACTGCTCGGGTGGAGCGCGAGGGTTTCGCCGAATCCGCCCCAGGGAAGAGGGTCGAATGTAATGAAAGTGATCGAACTGTTGGGTAGATCTCCGGGTCCATTCAGGCCGCAAGAGTTACTGAAAACCTGGAGGTTGTGGCCGAACGATGTAATTGGTACATCGAGATCACAGTCCCCCCCAGTTCCGTTCAATGCAAATAACGTGTTCGCGACCTGGACCGTGGCCGAAGGTCCGGTCGCTAGGCCACTCGAATTGTCGTAGATGGTCACGTTGACCAGTGTCGAGGTATCATCGAGGTACACTCCACCACCTCGACCTCCTGGATTGGTGTAGTTATCGAAGATCGTCACGTTCGTCAACGATAATGTGGCAAAGGAATAGATTCCCCCGCCCCGAGGATCGGGGCCCGTGGACGTGTTTCTACTGACTGTTACGTTCAGGAGATCGGCCCTCGAACCGGTGAACAATCCGCCTCCTCTCAGCGCTGTGTTGTCGTCGAGCCAACAGTCTGTGAGTTGCAGGCTTCCCTCGTAGGTGAAGATCGCACCGCCATCTGCAGCACTGCTGTTTCTGCGGAAAGCGACCTCCGTCAACGTCGCAGTGCCCGAGTTCCAGACACCACCCCCTCCACCGACACCTGTGTCGGTACTATCCTCAACCTCTCCGTCGGTCATCGTCAATGTGCCCCAATTTTGAATGGCTCCGCCCCACTGTCCTGTACACCCATAGAGGCCAACGCCAACGAGTTCGAGCTCGCCGTTGTTCTCGAGGCATCCAGAGCCACTACCGTTGTCCCCGAACAAGATCGACACGTCGCCCATGCTCACCGTCGCGCCTGCCTGAACGGTGAACGTCGGCCCGCCGCCTACCACCCAAGGACGTGTGTTCGCCGGACCACCGCGAATCCCGACCAAGGAGATATCCGCTGTGATCACGTAGTCGCCGCCATGGTAGGTGCCCTGCGGCAGGTTGATGGTGTGAGCGCCGCCGAGGGCGTTGGCCTCCTCGATCGCGGCGCGCAAGGTGCAGGGACCGATCGCGGTCGCACAGATCCCATCCCCCGGATCGTCGTCCGGGCCGTCGACGGTCGTGTCGACGTCGAAGGCCAGAGCTGGACCCCCTGAAGGCACCACAGCCAACACCACGATCACTGATATGACTTCGAGCCAATTTGCCGCATTCAATCGCATGCCGCACCTCCCTCCTTCTGAATGTCGAGGAGCCCGAGGCCGAGTGTCTCTACGAGTCGGCCGATGAGTGCTGATTTCTCGCAACATTGGGAATGTCCGATAAAACTCTATCACACACTTGCCCCGGCACATGACGACAGAGATCACACTTTCGGTAGACCTTCCGATGTGGAGGGTCAGCCCACTTTGTTGACTCTGTTTCTCCTGCCACCTTTACGAAGCCGGTGAGAAGTCCGGGCCAGGGCGTCGTGGCTGACCAGGCGGTTGTGTCCCCGAGCTCGAAGCCGTCGACGAAAATCCCCTCGATGAACTCACCCCAGAAGTACTCCACGGAGCCGATGTCGCAGGTGGCGGTACCGTCGTTGTTGCCGTCCTGTCCTCGTTCGAAGCCGCGCTGGTCGAACGACCGGCAGTTGGCGTCCGCGATGACACGGTCGATGGCAGGGCTTCCGGGCACCGGAACGTGGGTTTCGGTGGGACCACCGTGGTCGCCAAGGGGCGAGAGCATCGGATTCGCAATGTCCTTCATGTCGAAGATATCCAGGAAGTCACAGGTGTCTCCAGGACTTTCGAGGTTGCCCGCACTGGAGGTGACAGTGGCATCATTGCCGGTTGAACAACTGCCGTGAACAATGGTGTTCCCGACCGTTGTGACGCCATTGGAAGCGGTGGTAAGAGCTGTGCCGAGGTTTCCGGTGATCGTGCAGCTGTCGAGAGTCAGATTGCCGACATTCCAGATGCCACCGATAGGGCCGGCGGACAAATTGGTGCTGATCGTGGAGCCACGGATGTCCATCGTGGAAGAGTTGTAGACACCCGCGCCACCCCAACCCGCATCTGAGGTGTTGCCGGATACCGTGGAGTCCTCCATGAAGAGGATGGAGACACTACCCCCATGCGTGTTGGCGATACCGCCCGCATAACCCTTCGCCCAGTTGTCAGCAATCGTGGAGCCCGTGATGCTCATGTAGCCGCCGTCGGTGTTGGTGAGCCCACCGCCATGGTAGTTGTCCTCCACAGAGAGGCTGCCGGTGCGGTTGTCCACAACGTTGCAATTGAACAGGTAGACGGAACCGCCTTCGTTGCGGATCCCACCACCACCGAGGTCCGACTGTATGAAGTTGCCGCCACCGCGGATGGTGAGGTCGTAGAACCGTACGGTGACACCGGCACCAATGACGTGGAAGACGCGGTCGATGCGGTTGGCGTCGATGACTGTGACATCGGCGCCCTGGCCTACGATGTTCAGATCCTCGGTGATGTCCAGATCCCCGTTCATGGCGGTGTCGTCCATGCCGAAGAGTGACAGGGTGTAGGTGGAGGCGCCCAAGTTGATGGTGTCTTCGACCCCCGTGCTGTTGGAGACCAGAATCCCGTCCCGGAGGGAGCAGTCCAGCGCCCCACACACGCCGTCGTTGGTGTCGGTGGTGACGAGCGCCGTATAGTCGGTGGCAAAGGCGTTGTTGGAGAGTCCAACCGCCAGAGAAAAAGCCGCCGTAGCCACGAGCCAACCGCGAATGAACCGCATGGTCTCCTCCTTGTGGTTCGGTTTGGTCACATCAAAGAGACCAAAGCTGAGATAATGTAGCTTCTCGAATCGGCTGCAGTCTAACACTGCTTTCGGGAGCGTCGCACCGTGCTCGATTCGCCGAATGTGTTGGCGAAAGCAATGGTGCCACCACCCATCAGGAGGGTGGGAGGTCGATTCATGAGTCGGACTGCCAGCTCCGTCGGTTACCGATCCGTTGCCTCCGGCATCGGCATGAGTCAGCCGACCTTGTCGCGCCGTTCCACCCGGAAGAAGGAGTGCGCGGCGCTGCCGTCCTGGTCGACCCCCTCGACCCGGTGGTCGCCGGCCGTGAGGACCAGGCTCAATGCGTGGTCGGTCCGGGTGCGTCCCTCGAATCTGCCGTCGACGTACCAGTAGAGGGCCGCGTCGGCCGAGGTGTGGGCCGCGCGCAGGGTCACCCGTTCGGCCTCGCCGTCGACGTCCCGGGGCACCAGCAGGGTGGTGCCGGCGCCTGGGTAGACGACCCGGAGCGGACGCCCCCCGCCGTTGACCCGGCATTGGGGGTTGTGGGGGGGTGAGCTGTCGATCGCACGGCCGGCCCGCCGCATGAGCTGAGCACTGTCTGGCGGGAGGATCAGCCGAACCTCGCGGGTCGGGGTCGCGGCCTGCCAACATCGGGAGCAGACCTCGTAGCCGGTTTCGGGGTCGATCCAGAACCCGCGGTGATAGCGGCACTGGGGGGGTGACGGGGCGCGTGAGGGATGAAGATCATTATTCACGGTGGGGCAGTCCGGTCCCGCTCGATATCCGGAGTCCGCACACAGACGGATCGACCGGAGATCCCGCGCCTCCGGGAACCAACCGCCCTCGGCATGTCCAGGCAGCAGCTCGAGCGCCGCGAACAGAATAGGGGCTGCGGCTGCGGCCCCGCCGATTGCGGCGTTGCCCTTGCCTGAGAAATTCCCCACCCACACCCCAACGACCCAGTCGGGGGTCACCCCGACGGCCCAGGCATCCCGCTTGCCGAAGCTGGTGCCGGTCTTCCACGCCACCTGACGGCGTGGCGAAAACAGGGTCCGGTCGACGCCGTCATCGTCCGGTCTCCGGACCTCGGTGAGGATCTCGAGGGTCACTCGCGAGGCGGCCGCTGAGAGCAGGCGTGGTCCCGTCGGATCGTCGTGATCGGGGACCACCGTGAGGCCGGCGAACTCACCGTCTCGCGCGAGACCGCGATAGAGCCCGACGATGTCCCACAAAGTGCCCTCGGCGCCCCCGAGAATCAGCGAAAGACCGTAACCGCTCGGCGGCCGAAAGAGGGTCGTCATGCCGGCCCGTTGCAGGAGGTGGTGAAACTCGGTGACGCCGACCCGGTCGAGGAGGATCGTCGGCGGCACGTTGAGCGATCGGACCAGCGCCTCGTGCGCTCGTACCATGCCCGAAAAACGGTGATCGGCGTTCACCGGTGCATAGCTGCCGAAGTAGATCGGGACATCTCGCAGCAGGCTCTCGGGGTGAATGACTCCGGCATCGAAGGCCTGGGCGTAAAGAAACGGCTTGAGGATGGATCCGGTGGATCGTGGAGCGAGCACGCCGTCGACCTGGCCGCCGTGCGTGCTGTCGGTGAAGTCGGGGGAGCCCACGTAGGCGCGGACCGCGCCGGTCGAGGTTTCCACGGCGAGCACGGCCAGATTGTGGATGC
>CBDTWX010000472.1:0-4628 GCA_965364305.1 uncultured Thermoanaerobaculia bacterium | reverse complement strand
TCACGTCGACATTGCCGATGCACTCGAAGGAATAATCGGCGCCGCCGCCGGTCACTTCCACCAGATGGGCGACGAGATCGCCGTCGACGTCCTTCGGGTTGACGAAATGGGTCATGCCGAACTTTTCGGCGATGGCCCGCTTGGAGGGATTGAGGTCGACCCCGACGATCTTGTCCGCGCCGACCATGCGGGCTCCCTGGATGACGTTCAGGCCGATCCCGCCCAGACCGAAAATCACGACATTGGAGCCGGGCTCCACCTTGGCTGTGTTCATCACGGCGCCGATGCCGGTGGTCACGCCGCAGCCGATGTAGCAGATCTTGTCGAACGGCGCATCGGTACGTACCTTGGCCACTGCGATCTCGGGCACCACGACGTGATTGGCAAACGTGGAGGTGCCCATGTAGTGGTAGATGGTGTCATTGCCGCGGCTGAACCGACTGGAGCCGTCGGGCATCAAACCCTGTCCCTGGGTGGCCCGAATCGCCTGGCAGAGGTTGGTCTTCCCGCTCAGGCAGTAGTCACACTGCCGGCATTCGGGGGTGTAGAGCGGGATCACGTGGTCACCGGGCGCAACGCTCGAAACCCCCGCCCCAACCTCGACCACGACCCCGGCGCCCTCGTGACCGAGGATGGACGGAAATAACCCTTCAGGGTCTGCACCCGACAGGGTGAACTCATCCGTGTGACAGATCCCGGTGGCCTTGATCTCCACCAGCACCTCGCCCTCTTTAGGGCCTTCCAGGTTGACGGTTTCGATGATCAGAGGTTTGCCGGCTTCATAGGCCACCGCAGCGCGTGTTTCCATCTTTTCCTCCCGTTGCCCGTCGACGCCGATCAACGCCGAACGAGCCGACTGATGACTATTCGATATCGGGTCTCAGTGATTGTAGCGGGATCACTGGCCAATTGGAAAAACAATCGCCTGCGTCCCGATTGGATCATCGTCTCGGACTTGCATCCTGAGTGAGGAGGAACTCATCTGCGGCAGCGGCGTCTCAATCATCGTGACCGACGACACAATCCACCGACGCCATGGAAATTTGACGACCACAACCGATCCCGTGAATCCAAATTCCCCGTCGCGGGTAAGGGGGAACGTGAATGGTCAAGCATCTTCTCCCGTTGGATCCACCATGAGCCACACCGATGACCGAGGGCTCAAGGTGGTCGGGGGTGCCAGGGAAGGCGAGGAGAAAGACCTGATCCTGAGACACATCGAGGGAAACGGCGACGCCTTTGCCGACCTCGTCGATCGCTACCGCGCGCCGGTGTACTCCTATCTCGCCCGCTGCGGAGTGGCGACCGACGACCGGGACGATCTCTTCCAGGACATATTCATCCGCATCCACCGCGCGGCCGCCTCCTACGATCCCAGCCGCCCGCTCCATCCCTGGCTCTTC
Source organism: uncultured Thermoanaerobaculia bacterium (assembly GCA_965364305.1). Taxonomy (GTDB): domain Bacteria; phylum Acidobacteriota; class Thermoanaerobaculia; order Thermoanaerobaculales; family Sulfomarinibacteraceae; genus Sulfomarinibacter. Next base: position 3,225 of record CBDTWX010000472.1, on the reverse strand, counting down.
ACCATCGTCGCCAACACGGCGCGTAACCACCTTCGGCGACAAAGGGTGCGTTCGCTGGTCGGTTCGGCCGAAAAGATCGGTGAACCTCCAGCAGGCAATCCTGGCGCCGAGCGGGTCACCTCCGGCCGGCAGACGATGGCGTGGCTCGAGGAGCGGATCAAAGAGCTGCCCCTGGCCCGCCGAGAGGTGCTGCTCCTGGCCTGTGTGGAGAGCCTTCCCTTGCGCGAAGTGGCCGCCGTCCTCTCCATGCCCCTGGGTACGGTGAAAACACACCTCCGGCGGGCACGGCTGACCCTGGCCGAGGAGCTTGCCCGTCGCAACAATCCGGAGGTCGAGTCATGAAATGCTCGAAAATCCGCCGACTGATCGCCGATGGCGGCGCCCCCGCCCTGGCCGGCAACCAGAAGGCCGAAGACCATCTCGTCGACTGTGCGGAGTGCTACGCCGTACTCGAGGCCATGGCCGAGGTCGACCGCCTGCTGCCCGAGCTCGAGAGCTACGACGTGGCCGACGAGGTCGTCGAACAGCTTCTCGCCCACCCCGAACTTGCGGATCGGTCCGATACCGGCGCCGCGGGACCGATCGGCTGGCGCGCCCGGGTGAAAACCCTCCAATGGCTCGGCGGCGCGATCGACCGAGCCCGTTTGGCCCGGCTGCGCTGGGGTCTCGTTGCAGTGCCGGCAGCACTGGTTATTGGGCTCGTCTCCATCACGACGATGAGATCGCAGGAGGCATTCGAGGCGCCGCAGATAGCCAACTTAGTCAAACAGGTCAAGGCCAAACCCTCGATCAGCACGACCGGAGAGGTTGAGGACGAATCCGCGGACGGAGTGGAGGGGCTTTCAGGGCAGGCGGCCGGAAGCTTCGGAGAGACCGCGACTCTCGAGGCGGGCAGCGGCCGAGATCTCGGTCAACGGAGGAACCGGCCGATCGACCCGACGACCTCGCCGGAACCCCGCACCAGGCAGGTCAACATCCCCGATCCCACCAGCGATTTGCCTGAGGCCATCTGGGTTTACGATCCCGAGGTCGGCGACGATTTCGTCCCCGACGAGAACCTCGTCCTTGGCGTCCCCGAGGCACCGCCGCCTCCGAACCCGGAATCCGAAATCGACTTCTCACTCGATCTGGGTGATCTCGACATCGGCACCGACTCCGATGTGGCCGGCCTCACCGGCACAGCGGAGACGACCGTCGATGCCCGTGTCGACAGTTTCAAGGACAGTGCTCTGAGGCGCGTGAGCCAGGGTACCGGCAACGAGCAACCGCAGTCGGCGAATCGGCCGGCAGAGCGGGAGCATGAGGAGTTCCGCCGCAGGCTGGACGACCTCAAGACTCAATCGACCGCCCTCCGAGATCTCGGTGACGACAAAAATGCCGAGATCCTCGAAAGACAGCACCAAGAGCTCGAGAAGCGCCTCGAGGAGGTCGAGGTGCTGGGCGGAAAGGGAGACTCGTCATCAATCTCTACGGCGACCCGTGCGCAGCGGGCGGAGGTCGATGAACATGCCCTTGCCGCCGCCGAACGTTTCCTTGCCGAACGCAGGCACATCGAGGGCCTGCGCTTTCGCGACGCCCGGGGCTATTGGTCCAACACCTATGTGCCGGGGGATCGTACGCTGCGTCAGCTGAAAGCGCGCCTCGACCTGGTCGCAGGGTCCGGGATCACCGGCACCCTGCACCGGGGATCGCGCCAGATCTCCCAGCCCTTCGATGCCCCGGACAACGCCGCCATGGCGGTCTACCTGCACGGTGACCGCCCCGGGGTCGAGTCCCGGGAGCGGATGCTCGTCCAGATCGGTCTCAAGGGCACCTCCCGCCGATCGGGGATGCGGCCCGCCATGAATCTCGGCCTGGTGCTCGATCTGCGCGGAAAGGTGACGCCTTCTGCGGCGACCTCGATGCGAGCGCTGCTCAAGTCGCTGGCTGCTTCGGCCGAGCTCGGAGACCGCTTCAGCCTGACCGTGGCGGGCCGGCCGGGCGGCACCATCCTGCCGCCCGGCGACCTCCGTCACGGGCCCCTCACGGTGGCCTTGGCTGAGCTCTTCAATCAAGAGACACCGGGTAAGTCGCTGAGCCTCGAGCAAGCGGCGGCAGCAGCCCTGGCCACGGTGCGCGCCGACGACGACCCCACCGCTCCACTCGGCAGCTCGGCTCTGATCGTCATCACCGCGCAAAGCCTCGGCCATTCGAACGGACGGCTCGCCGCGATGGCCCACCGGAGCGCCATCGGCGGCGTACCGTGGAGCGTGATCGGTGTCGGCGAAGGCGTCGACCTGGCCGAGCTCGACGCCCTCGTCCTCGCGGGCCAGGGCAACCGCCGGCTGCTGACGTCAACCTCCGATGCAAAGGCGCTGGTCGACCGCGAGCTTGCGGCGGTGAGTCGGGTTGTTGCCCGGGCCGTACGTGTGCGCATCCGTCTCGCCCCCGGCGTGCAGCTGGTCGATATCATCGGCTCCGAGCGTCTCGGTGAGCGCCTCTCTCAACAGGTGCGGGATGCCGAGCAGTCGATCGACCAACGCCTTTCGCGAAACCTCGGCATCCAGGCCGACCGCGGTCTCGACGAGGAGGGCATCCAGATCGTCATCCCGAGCTTCTACGCCGACAACGCCCACGTCGTCCTGCTCGATGTGGTGGTCCCCGGACCGGGTCCGGTCGCCGACGTGACGGTTCGCTACAAGGACCTCGTCCACATGAAAAACGGCGTCGCCCGCGCACACCTCCGAGTCGGTCGCGCGGAACGCGCGGCCGGCCCCCTCGAGCGCAACGTGCTCGCAAACCTCGTGGCGACCGAGGTCGCCTCGCGCCTCGATCAAGCCGCCGACGCGATCGCCACTGCTGACATCGCTGCCGCGCGGGCCACCCTGATCGACACCCTGAACCTGGTGCGTGGAATCACCACCCTGGTCGACGGCCTCGCCAACCACCCGGATCTCCAAGCCGACATCGAAATGCTGGAAGGCTTCATCCAGGCGCTAATCGTCCTGCCGGCGGATGACTCCGCCCAGCTCCAGACAGCCGCCGACTCCCTGCGCTATGCCAGCCGGCTCAAGATCCTGCCGCCACCGATGGGCAGCGATGAAGAAACGCCTTGAAGGAGAGAACCGTGGACACGATCAAAACAGCCGCCGCCATCGCCCTCCTCTTCAGTGCCGGTCTGACCATAGCCCAGGAAGAGCTCGGCCCCGGTCAGGTCAAGCTTCCGCTCGACCAGTACAACAATCT
>CBDTWX010000471.1:0-4629 GCA_965364305.1 uncultured Thermoanaerobaculia bacterium | reverse complement strand
CTTTTTCAAGGAACCCACCGAAAGCGTCATACCACCTTGCCCTGTAGTAATACAGCCCCAACTCTTCATGCCAAGCCCGCCCCTGGAACAAACTCGTAACGCCAAACCGGCTCTGCGCGATCGGTGAGCTGTGATCAGACTTCGAGTAAGCAACAAGCACCTGATCCGGGAAAGTGGCATTATGCGTGAAACCACCGGGCAATGTAGTCACAGTGTTCGGCGTCGCCGCCAGATCTTCGACCTGCACCTGCGTGATCTCATACCCCTGCTGCGGATACCACGGCGCACCCTCGTCGGCGGTCCACTTGAAGAGCTGGGGACTGAGTCGCTCGGTCGATCCGGCCACCGGGCCGGCGCCGCGCTCTACCGTGAAGATCTCTGCGGTTGTCATTCCATTCAACGTTACCACCGGTTCGTCAACGAGCACAAAAAGTCCGTCCGCGACGTCGAGCACGGCGAGAACCGACGGCGCCGCGGCATCCATGAGGGTAACGTAAGCAGCCGCATCACTCAGCGTGATCGACAGATCCAGAACCCACATCTCGTTGGAGCTGCGATCGGTCAGACCTTCGAGGTGGAGGGCATAGCTCGTCCCTGACTCAACGGCTCCCCCGACCAGCCTGACGCCGCGCCCATCGTCATCCAGAGCGACCGTGAGATTGACGGCCTCTCCCCCATCTGGCGTCAGCGTCGCGGTCGCCGATGTGACACTCCCCTCTTCGACCCACTCGTCGAAGCCGATCTCGAAGACCTCGGCCTCGACTGTGTCACCGATTGGTCGTGCGCCGTTACCGGTCCAGGCGACCCGAGTCGCAGTGGGTGGCGTCACGTCCTCCCCAGAAAATCGCGGCGTGCCGTCGGTCTGGTACTCAACCCGCTCGACAATACGGCCTTCGGCGTCGGTCAAGAGCTGCACGCTGCCGAGGAGGTCGGTGATTGGCCACAATGTCTGGTCAAGCGCGCCGTCGGCATCGGTGTCGACCTCCTCGACCGCCAGGTCGTCGATCCAGCGGCCCCAGTGGTGACGGCGTTCGAGCTGCCAGGCGGAGCCGCCGGCCTCCTGCACATACTCGGCCACGACCTGGTCGCCGTCGTGGAGGTAGATGCGGCGCACCGCGCCTTCGTGGCTCTCACCGACCTTGGCCACGAGGCGGCCGAGAGGATCGACGATCATGGTGGCGGTCGTCGAACCCTGATCGACCCCGACCAGCCGGTCGCGCCAATCGTGGCTGAAGGTGTCTGTGTCGAGGATCGTGTCACCCTGCATCAGATGGCGCGCCTCGAGGTTGCCGTTGATATCCCAGTCGTAGCTGAAATGTCCGGACTCGATCACCTGGTGGAGGCCGTCGGGATCGTGCTCCGGGGCGAAATCGAAGGGCATGCCACTCTCCGCCCGGCGACGCGTCTCGAGCTCGTCCACCCGGTTGACGGTCCACCACTCCTCCACCTGCCGCGGGTCGAGACCCGGCAGTGAGGCTGTGAGGTCACGGTTCACGCCAGCGACAGCAGGAGTGTTGTTCAGGAGGTTGCTCTCGAGGTGACCGACGCCATCGAAATGGAAGCGCTCGATAGTGCTGCGGGTGTCCTCGCGGGTCTTGCTTCGGCGCAGGCTGGCCTCGGTCCAACCGAAGGCAAGCCGATGGATCGGGGCCGGCACGAGGCCGTCCGCATCCGGCGCACCCGTGCGCACCTCGACCGGCCGGCCTTCACCGTCGTAGCCGAGGGTCGTGGCCAGCCCATTGGCGCGATCGATCCGGGTCAGGCGGCCGCCGTCATAGGCCGCGCTCCACAGCTCCTGACCGTCAACGGACAGCGCCACGAGCCGATCGCCGCCGTCGTAACCTCGGACGAGGTCCGGCAGCCCGTCCGGCATTCCAAGAGTGTTGGGTCGATTCGCGTCGTCGAATCCACGGCTCAGCGTTCGTGCATCAAAGCCGAGGTCCGGCAGAGCCAGGCTCTCCGAGATCTGGTTGCCGACGCTGTCCCAGCCAAAAGTCAGCGCCACGTTGCTGTCAAAAGCCGATTTCAAGTGGCCCACCTCATCGTAGTCGAAGCTCACCACGCCCCCAGGCTGATCGCTGGTAGCCGTCACGGTGTCGAGGCGACCGGTCGCGGGGTCGATCTCGAATGTCACAACTGTTTCGTCAGCGCGGGTGACGGTGTGCATCTCGCCGTCGTCGTAGTAGGTGAAGCTCCGCTCCGAACCATCCGGGTACTCGATAGCCTTCAACCGGCCGTTTTTGTAGTAGCGATAGGTGGTCGCGTTGCCTTCGTGGTCCTCGTAGGTCACGAGGTTTCCGCGCTCGTCGTAGGTTCGGGTGATGTTCGCACCGTCGGGCCGCGTTTCGGTGACCATGCTGCCGAGGTCCCCGTACGACCAAGTGGTCAGCCTGTCACGCGAATCCTCGCCTTCCTCGCCCGGCACCGAGTCCGGGGAGAGCATCTGATGTTTGCGGCCGAGCTCGTCGTAAAAGGTGGTCGTCGTACGGCCGCCGGGGTCGATGACCTGGTGAACTCGGCCCTGATCGTCATAGAACGTCGTCGTGGTGAGCGCCCACGGCTCGCTGCCGTCGAAGCGCACGGTCCGCGTGTGGACCTTGCCGTCGGGGTAGTATGTGGTTTCCACCTTCGAGCCGTCCGGAAGCTCGCGTTCGACCTCTCGTCCGGCGTCGTCGTAGTCGAAATTCGTTCTCCTCCCCAACGGATCTTCGATCCACTTCACGAGACCCAGCTTGGGTCCCGGCTCATCGAAGTACTCGGTCGTCGTTGTCAGTGCTCTCGCCAGTGCTGGATCGGGCTCGGGTGTCACCGGGAACCGGTGCACGGTGTGGGTGCGCTGGCGGCCAAAGGCGTCATAGCCGAACTCCTCTCGAGCCCACAGCTTCTCGTTGTCGTTTTTGCCGGTGATCAGGCGACGTTCCGCAAGACGCCCGTCGGGGTCGAGAATCAGGTTCTCGCGGACCAAGGCCGGATCAGTACGGCCGACCTGACGGCCGAGGGTGTCGAAGTGATTGGTCCACGTCTTGCCGCCCGGGGTCGTAGTCGTCACGAGGCGGCCGGTCTCCGGCTCATAGGTGTAGCTGGTACCGAGTTCAATCGTCTCTCCGGTGGCCTCTTCGGTCCACGATTCGGTTCGCGCCTCCGTTCGGCCCGCGCTGTCATAGACATAGGTCGTCGTCACGCCGGCTTTCTCGCTGGCCCACAAGCGACCGGCGTCGTCGTACGCCATCCGGTTGGTCTCGGTGATCAGCCCCTCGGTGCGGGCGATGCTCGAGATCATCCCGCTCGAGGTGTAGCCAGGCACGGTTTCCGTTTCCCGCCCTCCGATCCCGCCGCTGGTGATCGATTGAATCCGACCCGCCGCGTCGTAGATGGTGCGCGTCGTCGATCGACCGGCCTCGGTGAGCAGGGTCCACCCAAGCATGTTGGTTTCGGTACGGGAGAATCGATCGGGGGGAACCGGCCCCTCACCCACCGAGGTCGAGGTGGTGCGGCTGGACTCCGCCTGGCCCAAAGCGTTGCGGTCGATAGTGGTGGTCGAAGTGCCGACAGCCGAGGTGGCGGCTGATCTCTCGATCTCACCGCTACCGATTCTGATGTCGTCATACGTCAGCTCGGTCATCGCTCCTGTCGAAGCGATCAGGGTTTCGACCCGCCCCAACTGGTCGAGGATCCTGGTCGTCTCGCTGCCGTCGGGGGCCACCGTGACGATCTGACGGCCCCGATCGGAGCGCTTGATCTCGGTGACGACCGGCGCCACTGGCCCGGGACGCTCGATCAGGCTGACCTGCCCGTCTTCGTAGTCGTACCTCGTGACCAGCTGGTCGGCCGAGGCCGGCTCGCCCACCGTACCGGCAGTCGTCGTCACGGTTTTGGGAAAGAAGCTGTAGCGGCGTGGGCCGTCGAACGGTTCGGTCAGGGTGATGATGCCGCCGGGCTCCTCCACCGACCGAACCCTTCCATCCCGGTCGAGGATGGTGGTTGTGGTGGTGGCGTCCGTATCCGTGCCAACAACGACCGTACTCCTCCAGCCGTCGCCATCCTCCACCAGGCTGAGCGTCGTCACCGTCGTCTCGCCCGAAGGAGTCACGCCTTCGGTGATCGTCCACTGGGTCGCGGAGAGCGAACCGATCGACGCGACGATTGCTGGGTTCTCGGCATCGCCTTCTCCACGCGTCACGCGGTCGATCCGCCCAGCGACCCAGTTCGCATCGAGCAGGAGGTTTTCACGGGCGTCCACCACTGCCTTCATCTGGGCGCCTCGCTCGAGACCGATCGGAGAAGCCGAGAGTTCAGTTTTCGGGTCGCGCACGTAGAATTCGACGACATCACCGGTCGTGCCGTCGGCATCGAGCTTGATGCCCTTGATCCCGGCCTTGTCCATCCATCCTGACGCCTCGTAGCCATACAGATACGTCCGTCCCGCGGAGTCATCAACCCCGGTGACGACACCCGGCGGCGACATTCCGTCGCCAAGATCGAAGTCCTCCTCACCGTAGTGGAAGGTCAGGGTGCGCGGACTGAGATCCGTTGTTTTCTTGCCGTTCGCCTGCACTATCTGCGCCAGCGTGCCGTCGGCGTGCCATCGGAGGCGCAGCTCGGAACCCGAATCCTCGTCCGAGCGGTAAC
>CBDTWX010000470.1:0-4675 GCA_965364305.1 uncultured Thermoanaerobaculia bacterium | reverse complement strand
CCTGGCCACTGCCCCTGGCCACTGCCCCTGAATGCTGTACCTGATACTTGCCCCTGAACCTGATCGCTGTCTCTGCACCTTTTTCGACCTCACGTCATCTTGATCGATTCAAGTGTTGGAACGTTAAGGCTTTTTGCAGTCTGAACGTGCTCAGATAATCCGCTCGTGGAGAGCGCGGGACACCGCTTCGAGGCGGTTGGCCACGCCGAGCGCCCTGAACACACCCTGAATATGGGTCCGAACGGTGTGAACGCTGATTCTCAGTTCGAGCGCGATCTCGCTCGATGTTTTGCCCTCCGCGAGGAGGAGCAGCACCTCCAGTTGACGGCGGGTGAGATGAGGGGGCTGGTGGGTGCCACGTTGATTTGCTCCTGTCGGCGTTTCACCGCCCGGTTCGGTAATACCTGGGAGATTGGTCTGTGCGAGTAGGCGGTCGATCGCCTCGTCGGCTCGCCGGCGGCGATGGAGCGGAGTCATCAGATAGACCAATCGGTAGTCGGTGGGTCTTTTCTCCAGCACCACGATGACGGATACGGCAACCGCGACCATCTTGCCCGACGCCGTGATGATCGAGAGCTCAAAGCTCTGGGGCGCTTCGCCGATTCGGACCATCTCATGAAGCGCGCTGTGGTCGGTCGGCAGCCGATTGCCATGAACATCCCGTGCCTGGATGACGCGTTGCAGATTGCGGCCTACCGCCTCTTCAGCGGTAAATCCAAAGAGCTCGATGGCAGCCGTGTTCCAATGCACGATCACATTGTCGGGATCGGTTGAGATCGCAGCGCGAGAGGCGTTTTCGACGATTGTGGGGACGTTTGGGAAGGCAACCGGGGTTTGGGTTCGAGCCGCGCCACGGTTGGATCTCGACGGCATCGAGCGGACATTGCCTGGCATCTTCGGCGCGGGTGCCGCTGCGCCTGATGAGTTCGTCTGCTGCCTCGGTTTTTTCCCCACGGTTCTCCCGTCGCGCAGGCGTTTCCCGCCTCGAGATTTGCCGTGCCGCTCTCACGAGCGGACCTCAGTGTGATTCTAGCACCTCGTGGCGTCTCGGCCTCTTGTGCTAGGCTCTCTCGACGGCAAGAACCAGGCCAGGTGGTGTTGACCGCTCCTCACGGGCAGTCACCACGCGGAGATATGGAGATGGAAAGCACAACCCACGGTCAAGACGTCGGTTCCTCTGTACCGATCCTCGCGATCGTCGCCACGGTGGTGACCTTGGCGGTAGTCATCGGTGGCTTCCTCGCGTACCAATCATTAGCGGGGGTCGACGCTCGGCAGGAGGTCGTCATTGCGACCGGACCGGAGACCGGCACCTACCACGCTCTCGGCACCGCGCTCGCGCGGGTACTCCAGACCACGGGTGTCGTGCGGTCGGCCGAAGCTCGTGTCACCGCCGGCAGCGTCTCCAATATGGAGCTGATCGGCAGCCCCGAGGGGGGGGTCGATCTGGCCTTTGTCCAGAGCGATACCCCGGCTTCTACCCGCGCGCGGCTCGTGGCGCCGCTTTACAGCGAGGTACTGCACATTCTGGTGAGCAGGGCCGTGGCTGGAGAAATTCACACACTGGAAGATCTGCGCGGGCGGCCGGTCGCCCTTGGCACCGAGGGTTCCGGAACACGCCAGCTGTCGAAGCGGGTGCTGGCGCACTTCGGGGTCGAGGTCGGTGAAGACCTCCCGTTACCGCCGGGAGAGACGAGCGCCGGGCTGATCGACGGGAAGGTGCACGCAGCCTTTATTCTCAACGCGATTCCGGCGCCGATGGTCACCGATCTCGCGGAAAAGGACGCCGTTCGTTTTCTTTCCCTTGGCGACGCACAGGAGTACGGGAACGAGGCGGATGCTTTGGCGCTGGTCTTCCCGAGCATCCGCGGCACCACGATTCCGCGATCGACCTATGTGCGGTTGCCGAAACGACCCGTGCGCACGATCGAGGTTTCGGCGATGCTGATTGCACGCCGCGATCTCGATCCGAATCTGGTTCGCACGATTGCCGAGACGATCTTCGAAAATCGTTCCGGGGTGGGCGGATTGGAGGGCAGAGATCTGGTGGTTGCGCGACGGATCCGCGAGGACTACCGTCCGGGAGCCATGGCGATTCCGTTTCACCAGGGTGCCGCCGCCTACTACCATCGCGAAGAGCCGCCCTTCTTTGTGGAGTACGCCGAGGCGATGAGCCTCGGCCTGACGATTCTCGTCGGCCTTTACTCGGGCTATATCGCGCTCCGCGAATGGATGCGGAGGCGGATGAAAAACCGCATCGATGCCTACCTCCTCGAGGTCGATCGACAGACGGAGGACCTCGGTTCACTGTCGCTGCAAGAGCTCATCACGCATCGCGACGCCCTCGACCAGGTTCGCCATCGGGCATTCTCGGACCTCGTGACCGAAAGACTGTTGGCAGACGAGTCCTTCACCATCTTTCAAAACCATCTGCGGGACGAGGCCGCCGCCATCGAGGCGAGAATCAAGGAAAAGTCGACTGCGAGCTGAGAAACCGAGGCCTCGGCTCGGAATCAGCGGCAGGGACAGAAATCGGGATCAGCGACAGGACTCAGCGACAGGTGACCGTGGCAGCGATCAGCGGCAGGGGCAGTTGACAGCGGCCGCGACGGCAATCAGCGACAGGGACAGCGGCAGTCTTCAGAGACAGCGCCAGCCAGGGCCGATCGTGGGGAATCAGATCAGCGCTTTCGATTGAGCAGCCGCCACGTCATGGCGCGAACCTCGTCGAAAATCGACAACGCCTTCTCGGTCTTGGCTCGATTGATGGCTCCAGCCTGAGCGAGAAGCCTCAGATGGCTGTCGACTTGCTTGGCAGACGCATCGGCAATCCTGAAGTGGTGGAAACGATCTCTGCCGGCTCGGCCGTGGCCTTCAGCAAGGGGTGCTGGACCGAACTCGCCGCCGGCAGCAACCTGCGATTGCCATGCCTGATACCTGCCTCTGAACCTGATCGCTGTCTCTGCGCCTCTCTCGACCTCACGTTTTCCCGGATGAGCCGAACTTTCTAACGTTGAACATTTTGATCCAGTCATCTGGTCTCCGTGATACCGCGGGGACGGGTGGGAACTCAAAATTCAAAATTCAAAACTCAAAATTCAAAGATGATTTGGCCGGGTGGGCTAACCGCTCGCCCACTCCAACGCCCGCGCGGGATCCTCACCGAGAAGATCCAGTAGATCGTCGGCCGGCATGCGGCCGCGGGCCGTGAAATGCTCCAGATAGGCCTCCGTAGCCGCCAGCGCCTCGCCGCCGACATATCCGGCCGGCAGCCTGCGTGCGCCTTCGACGCCGATTGCCCACAGCCGAGACGCCAGATCGTGGATCTCCCGGTCGCGGACGCCATCCATGGCCGCCCGGCGCCAAAGGTCCGCCAAGACCGTTCGGCTCCCAGACAGTAGGTCGATCGCCGCTGCTCTCGCACCGTCGTCGTACAACAGCGCTGCCATCAACGTCACCGGAGCCGCACGCCATCGGTCGGGCAAGGCCTCGCCGGCCCGCAGCTCGAGAAAACCTCTCGGCCGAACCTCGAAAAACAGGGTTGTGAGGTGGTAATCGAGATCTCCAGCAGTCGGCCAACCCCATCGCGGGTGGCCGTCTCGGATCCACTTTTCGAAGCTGCAGCCCTGACACCCGGGCTCGAAGTGGTCACCCTCCATTCGGAAGATCATGACGTCGGCTTCGAGTGCCGCCTGACCCCACTCGCTGCGCGGGTCCGTTCCCGGGCCAGCCGTCAAAAGGCGCGGAAAACCGCTCCGGGTCGGATCGAGCTCTTGCCAGGCCCGCGCTCGACTGCAGACCGCACCCAACCCGGGGCTGCAGGCAAATGTGGCAGTCATGAAAGGGCTTGCGAGATTGGCCAGCAGCCAGCGTTCCTGCCACACTCCCTCCGGCCCGAGATCGAGGTTGATCTGCAGGCTTGCGGTGTGGCGCATCATGATCGCGCCCCAATGTCCGCGCTGGCGGTAGTACGCGGCCTGGGCGGTGTAGCGACCCGCGCGAAGCTGCTGCGGAACGGTCTCGACATCATGCCAGACGTCGATGCCGATAGCGGCTAGTTCCACGTTTCGTCGACCAAATGCACTGCGCAGCCTGCCGACAACGTCAAGAACATCGCCAGTCGCACTCGCAACCGACGGATATACGGCCGTCGAGTGCTCCACCTGCGCCCCCGGCTCGAAGGTCAAACGACCGCCACCCTCGACCGGATACTCGACGGGCCCGGGAGGCTTTGACGTCCGCCGACCGATCCGTTGGTCGGTTGAGGCAAGCTCGTCGACGACCTCGAGGACGCCGTCACCGTCGGGTCGGGTCAGCAGGAGTCTGCCATTCGGCCGCCCCCGAGCATCACGAATGATGGGAAAGAACTCGGGCTCGAGCCCGACTCCGCCGACGCGGTCGCCATCGCCGGGATCGGGGAATGCGCGCTGACCAGCTCGATGCCTCGCCTCGTCGAGGGAGATGGCGGCCCGTTGATCCTGTGTCGGCATGGTCCTCCAAGTCGTAGGGCACGATACACGGAGTCACGCCCGATTCCAACTTCCGATGACGTCGATGCACCAGTTTGAACCCGTCTCCGTGTCCGTGTCCGACAGCCCGCCCACCCGCCTCGACACAACGATTTAGCCCGGACTATTCACCAGCGTTCGAAGCGAAAGGTTCGAGGTGACGTGCC
>CBDTWX010000469.1:0-4680 GCA_965364305.1 uncultured Thermoanaerobaculia bacterium | reverse complement strand
GGTGCTCGCGTCGAGGGACGGACCGCCGCGGCCCGATCCGGTGCTGAAGGAGCTGACGGTGTCGCCTCCCGATCCCAGGTTGAAGCCGGTGCCGGACTCGCAGCTGACCGAGTTCGTCGGTGAGTGGCCCTATCCCCCGGCACCCCTTGGATTGCCACAGCGAACCACCGTGAGCACCACCGGGGATGACGGCGCTCTGGTTACCTATTCCGAGGTGAGCGGCACCTTCCGGGAGTATCTCCAGCCGGACGGCACCTTCGTCGAGGAAGACAGCCTTGAACGCTACTTCCCGATCCGTGACGGGGAGGGCTCGTTCGCCGGCCTTGCCGACGCCGACACCGTGGCCCGCGCGGCCATTGCGGCAGCGGCGGAGGACGAGATGACGAGAGCGGCTTCCCTGCTATCTCTGGTGGCCGATGAAACCGGTGTCAGACTCGAGGTTGCTCGTGCCACGACCGAGCTGCTAGGGGGACGCACGAAAAAGGCCGAGAAGGCCCTCCACGAGCTTGCCGAGACGGAAGATCCGGGCAGGGTCGAGACAAACGTCAACGCTGTTGGCTACACATTGCTCCAGGCGGACCGCCCGAAGGCGGCGGCTCAGCTCTTCGAGATCAACACGGAACTCTTTCCCGAGGCCTACAACACGTGGGACAGCCTCGGCGAGGCGCTCATGAGCCTGGGCAAGGACACAAAGGCGATCTCCTGCTACGAGAAATCGCTCGAGCTGAACCCGGAGAACACCAACGCGGTGGAGATGATTGCACGCATCCGCGGCGAGGGTTCAGGATCGAAAGATTAGCGGCGGGGCGCGCAGCGCCGTCTACCCGAACGCGTCCTTTACTGCCTGGAGGACTCGGCTGTTGTCGCTGCGCAGCCGGTAGTCGTCCGACTGGTCGATCCACCGGATGACTCCGTGCTCGTCGACCAGTAGCGATGTCGGGATTGCCATGGTCTTGAACGACGGTGTCAGCGCGAGAGGTATGCCAAAAACCGAAAAGCTGCCGGTGGTGAATCCAAACGCCTTGTGATGCTCGACGCCGTACTGCCGGATGACGTCGAGTTGGGGATCCGCCAACAGAGTCATGCTGAGCCCGTCACGTGTCTTGTGGATCGCGGCCTCCTCCACGCTGTCCTTGCTCAGCGCGATGATACTGACGCCAAACTCGTCGAGCTCCGGCTGCATGCTATCGAAGCGCCGCAACTCGGCGCTGCAGTACGGTCACCAGCCTCCACGAAAGAACTTCAGCAGGGTCCGCTTGCCTGCGAGATCGTCAGTGTGAAATATCTGGCCGTCCGACGTTGCCGCCTCGAAAGGAAGGAGGCTGTCGCCAGTCTTGACTCGCAAATCTCCAATCGGCGTCTTGCGAATGCTGAGCAGCCAGAAGAAACCCAAACCCATCATCAACGCAACGGCCGCGGGGGCGAACACCGCCACGCCGGAGGTCCCGGTGCCCAAAGAACACCAGATGACGGCCGAGATCGCCAAAGCGATCCCCAGTGCTTGCAGGATGATCGAGCCTACAGGCCGCGCGGGCACGGTGCCGCGAGGAATCGTCGCCATGTACGCAACCCAGGTCCCCATGACCACCACGAGGCCCGCGGTCGACAATCCGATGGCCGCCGTGTTCATCGTTTAACCGGCCATGAATTTGCCAACTCGGGCCGGGTGCGAGTGTCATACGAGTCTTTTGTTCTATCCATGATCTTGGTAAACGTCCGCGAGTCTCGGTACATTTCGACGGCTTCTTGAAGTTCATCGACGACCCTTTCGCGAAACGCTTCGTATCATCGAGGGAGAAGACGTGCTCACGAAAGCCGAGTGCCGGTGTCTCTCAATAGTGGAGGCTTGGATTGCTCGAAACGGTCGACGAGATGCTCATCGAGAAAACCCTGGCCGGTTCACTGGAGTGTTACGACGTGCTGATGCAGCGTTATCAGAAAGATGTGTTCGCGGTCGCACGGGGCTACGCCCGGACGGTGGACGACACGCTCGACATCTGCCAGAACGTCTTTTTGAAGGCCTACCGAAAGCTCGACACCTTTGCGGGCCGCAGCAGCTTCAAAACATGGTTGGTTTCGATTGCCAGCCGGGAAGGGCTCAACTGGGTGCGCACCCGATCTCGCAAAACGCCTGGAAACGTGGTTGATCTCGAAACCGTGGAGCTCCCCTCGGGTCCCGACCAGGAGGCGGTGCTCTTGGAAACAGAGCGCCGCCAGCGGGTTGTCGACGGTCTTGAGGTGCTCAATCAACGGAGCCGCCTGGCGGTGATCCTCCGCTACTTCCGCGACATGCCGATTCGCGAGATCGCGGAGGTCCTCGAGTGCAGCGAGGCTGTGGCGCGGAACATGCTGTTTCGAGGTGTGCGCAAGCTGCGGGCGGCGGTGATTGAAGAGTAGGAGCCTGACATGGATGAGTGCAGCAAATTTTTCAACCAGATCGCGGATCTGAGGCTTCGGCAGCTCGAGGACGAGGATCAGACGGAACTCTTCGCCCACCTGGCGACGTGCCGCGAGTGCCGCGAGCTGATGCGTTTTCACGACGATCTCGCGATGGCAGGCAGCGATTTTGCTACGGCGAACGGCGAAGCCCTCGCCGAGGTTCGCTCGCGGGTACTCGACCAGATCCGTTCCACCGAAGCGGCGCCAGATACCGGCTCGTGGCTGACCGGCCACCGTTGGATGCTGGCAGCGGCCGCAGCGATCCTGATGGCGATTGGCGGGTACGCGGCAGGACGCATGGGCGGCGGCGCCGACACCACCGGCGCCGATCTGCTCGTGGCGATTTTGGAGGACAGTGCCCAGGACCATCGCCGGCTGCGAGACGTGGAGGATTCGCCGAACATCATCTCCAACGTGGCCATGCGGACTGTGGGCGAGGGACGGGTGGCGATGTCCTTCGATGTGGCTCGTCATATCGAGGTGGAGCGACCGGTCGACGACCCTCTGGTCAACGAGGTGCTGGTGCACGCGATCCTGGACCAATCTTCCATAGGGTCGCGGCTCAAGGCCGTGTCGATCGCCGGGCGCGCCGACAATTCCAAGGTCGAGGAGGCGCTGGTTTTCTCGATGCTCGGCGATTCGGATCTCCCGGTGCGCATGAGGGCGCTCGAGATCCTCGCCGAAAGACCTCTGAGCGACGGTGTCAAGGAAGGGTTGCTGCAGGTGTTGCGCCACGACAAGTCGATGCAGATGCGGCTGCTGGCGATCGAGGTGCTCGCCTCAGGTGGCGCTGGGAGCCAGCGGGTCCTTAAGGACTTCGCGGCAACTGACGAGGCGGTCGAACCGGCGATCGCCGAGAGATTGGCGTCTTTGATTCAATCGTGACTTGGAGCCAAGGGAGATGATCATGCGCAAGATCTTCGCGATTTCATTCGTGGTTGCACTGGTGCTCGGCGCCGGAGCAGCGGCCGCTTTCGAGCGCGAGATTGCCGTTCGATCCGGCGGGTTGTTGGAGTTCGACCTCAACACCGGGGGCACCATCACCGTCACCGGCTGGAGCAACGAATCGGTGCACGTGGCGGCGGAAATTTCGGAAGACGGTAAGGACACCATTGACCTGTCAGTCGAGGAGCGGCGCGGCGGCGTCCTCATCAGTTCGCGATTCATCAAGAGCCACAGACACAAGGACGTCTGGATCAACATCGATGTCCGGGTGCCATCGGTTTTCGACGTCAAGATCAGCAGCTCGGGTGGAGGGGTGACCATCGACGGTGTCGAAGGGTCCTTGAGCGGAAAGACGCAGGGCGGCCGGCTCGTCCTCACCAACCTCAAGGGTGAGCTTGATTTGAAGACCATGGGTGGACAGATCCGTCTCACCAACTCGGATGTGGATGGTGAGGTCACGACGATGGGTGGGGAGGCGCTCGTCGAGGATGTCTTCGGTGATGTCAAGGTCACATCGATGGGTGGGGAGGTCACTCGCCGAAGAGTGACTCGTTCCGACGGCACCGGGATCGGTGAACAGGTCAATATTCGCACCATGGGCGGAAACATCGACGTCTCGGACGCGCCGCTCGGCGCCGACGTGCACACCATGGGCGGCGACATCACCGTCGACTCGGCTCGAGACTACGTAAAGGCCGAGACGATGGGCGGCGACATCCGCATCAAAGAGGTGGACGGGTGGGTGAATGCGACGACCATGGCCGGCGATATCCGGGTCGTGGTGACCGGCAACCACGATGTCGAGCTGACCTCGATGCACGGAGACGTCACGTTGGTCATGCCCGACGGGGATGACCTCGATATCGCCGTCGAGCTTGAATACACAAAGAACAGCAGCCGTAGCTACGAGATCTTCAGCGATTTTCCGATCGAACGGGACCGGTCGGCAGACTGGGACTACAGCAGGGGTTCGCCGAGAAAAACCATCCGGGGCGTCGGGAGCGGTGGCGGCAACCGCGTCGTCATCCGAACCATCAACGGAAACGTGTATCTCGAGAAAAGCCGATAGGCGGGCATCGGTCCACACCGCAGATCGGCATCGAGAGCGGGCGCTTCGGCGCCCGCATATTTTCAGGCTTGACTCTACGCAACTTCACAACGGTGTTCGATAACTCAGGCCATCTAGCACCCAACAAAGTGCAGTGAATCGATGCCTTCGGCAGAAAGCTGGCGAGATGTGTGGGCTAGCCCGTACTTCTCACCAGGCGTCTACTGCGGACGGCGAATCACGGCGTC
>CBDTWX010000468.1:0-4686 GCA_965364305.1 uncultured Thermoanaerobaculia bacterium | reverse complement strand
ACGGGAGTTTTCGCCCGGGTCTTTGCGGCCGACGGCAGCCCGTTGGGCGACGAGTTCCCGGTCAATACCACCACCGCGGGATCACAGGCCCTGCCTGCTGTCGCGGGTAAACCGTCGGGTGGTTTCGTGGTGGTCTGGGAGAGCTACTATCAGGACGGTTCGCTCGACGGAGTGATCGGTCGCCTCTTTGCAGGCAGTGGTGCGGCTGTGAACGACGAGTTTCTGGTCAATGAGTCCGTCGCCTGGAACCAATCGATCCCCGGGGTGGCCGTGGTAGAGGATGGCAGCTTTCTGGTGGTCTGGGAGGATGACGCCGGTCTCGACGGAGCTTTTGGCAGTATTCGGGGGCGCTGGTTTGATGTATCGGCGAGCCCGCAGGGAGGCGAGTTTCAAATCAACAGCTATGGGGCGGGCGACCAGCGGCGGCCTTGGGTGGCCGCTGTGCCCGATGGCCGGGCGGTCGTGGTGTGGGAAAGTCGCACCGGCCAGGATGGGTCTGGTTATGGGGTCTACGGGAGGGTCATGGTCAAAGACGGGGGTTTCCTCTCTGAGGAGCTCCAGCTCAACACCCACACGGCAGGTTCGCAGTATCTCCCCAGCGTGGCATGCTCTGAGGCCGGGACCTTCGTGGCAGGGTGGACGAGCCAGCTTCAAGATGGTTCGGGAGACGGGATATTTGGAGTGGTGTGGCCCTTGCCACCGCCGCCGCTGATCTTCGCCGACGGCTTCGAGTCGGGCGACACCTCGGCCTGGTAGGCGGCGGAAGCAGGGGAGCAGTTCCGAATGAGGAATTTGGAATTCGGAATTCCCGCCCACCCACCGGCGGCGTGGGGCTTGAGGCTTGAGGGTTGATGGTCATCCACTCGCCCCTTGAAATTCGGAGATCGGGTTGAGGATCTCGGAATTGCCACTCGCCCACGCGTCCGTAGATTCGCCCTTGGATGTAATTGTACGGCGGAGGGTGGACGGGAACTAAAAACCAAAAGCCAAAAGCTCAATCATTGCCTTTCGGAGCTTCCGTTGTGGGATCAACGTTTGGCTTTGCCCTCTTTCTTGATGGGGGTCACCATCACCCGTGTGGCGCGGCCTCCCTCGACCGACTCGACCCGAAGCGCGAGACCGTCCCAGGTGACCGTGGTGCCGACCACGGCGTCGCCCTGCAGCAGGTGGGCGACGAGACCGCCGACCGAGTCGACATCCTCGGGTTGTTCGATGGTGCGGCGGAGGATGGACTCGAGGCGCCTCACCGAGAGGTAGCCGGCGACCTGCCAACCGGTGCCGATCGCCTCGACGACGCTGACGTGACCGCGGTCGAACTCGTCATCGATTTCACCGACGACCAGCTCGAGCACATCCTCCAGGGTTACGATTCCCGATAACCCGCCGTACTCGTCAAGGACCAGTGCGATGTGTTTTCCCGAACGCCGGAAGTCCTGCAGCAGATCGGGCAGCGAGCGGCTTTCCGGAACGAAGAGCGCACGCACCACCAGCTCGTGCCACCCTCGGCTCGGCCGCAGGCGAAGCAGGTGCTTTGTGTGAAGGACGCCGACGATGTCATCGGGTGATCCCTCGACCACCGGAAAACGGCTGTGCGGAGTCGTGCCGATAAAGCGGTGGAGGGTCTGCAGATCCCACGAACTGTCGACGGTGGCGACCATCGGTCGTGGGACCATGACCTCGCGCGCCACCGCGCGCTGAAAACGCAGCACCGACTCGATCATCAGCCGGGAGTCCTTCGGGAGATGGGCGTGCCGGTGGGCCAGCCGGAGCATGAAAACGAGGTCGTCCTCGGTCACCGGAAGCTCCGGACCCTCGCTCGGTGACAGCAGGCGCGCCAGCAGCCCGAGGACCTTGTTGACTGGGGTCAGTATGAGATCGAGGATGTAGAGAATCGGTGTCACGCGACCGGCGATCCACTCAGCGTGTCGTTGGGCAAGGGTCTTCGGCGTAATCTCACCGAATATGAGGATTCCCAGGGTCATCAGTCCGACAACCACGGCGAGACCCCCGTGCTCCGACAGGCGGTAGGCGATGCTGGTCGCCAGCGCCGAGGCGAGGACGTTGACCAGGTTGTTGCCGACGAGAATGGTGATCAAGAAGTCCTGCGGTGCGGTTGCCCAGCGGTTGAGCCCCGCCCGGGTGAGACGGCCGCTCTTCTCGCGAAGGGCCTCGAGCCGGGTCACTGGCAACGAGCTCAGGGCGGTTTCGGAGGCTGAAAAAAAGCCCGACCCGAGCAGACAGAGGATGACCGCGACGAGCTCACCTTCCACTGCGTATGCTTCCGGGATATTCCACTACCGGAATCGTAGCCCGATTCCCGTCTGAGATCTACCTCAGGAGGGGCGGAGGAAACTGAGGAATGAAAAATGAGGAACGAGAAATTGCCACCCACCCACCCCCACATCACATCGTTATAACGTGAAACGTTCAAACGTTGGAACGTTCCGCCCACCGTCCCTCCCGCAGAGCGGCACACTCGCAATTCGCCGCTGTCGCTGAGCCTCAGGTCCGGGCGGGTGGGCGGATGGATCTCCAAGCCTCAGGCCTCAAGCCCCACGCCCCCGGGGGGGGCGGGCGGGAACCAAAAACCAAGAACTCGAAACCAAAAACTCAGGACTGATGCAGGTGCGATTGAACCCACCTTTGCTCGCCCGCTCAGCATTGGTGGTATCCTTCTCGCGTATATCGTGGAAAAGCGGCGTGAGCGGCCGCCACAGGAGGTTGTGATGAGCAACGGCGTGCAGGCACCGACAAAAAAGGGACTCCCAGTCTGGGCGTGGATCGGCATCGGTTGTGGGGCGTTGATGGTGCTCGTTGTGATCGTGGTGACGATCGGCGGGTTCCTGGTGGCGAACAAGGTCAAGGACGTGGCCGCCGACTTCGAGGAAAACCCGGCGATGGCCACCGCGCGAATGATCGTCAAACTGAACCCCGAGCTCGAGGAGGTTTCAACCAACGAGGAAGAAGGGACCATCACCGTCCGCAACACGAAGACCGGCGAGGAGATCACGGTCAACTTCGAGGACATCGAGGAGGGCAAGTTCAGCTTTACGAGCGGTGACCGCGAGATCACCGTCGATGCGACGGGCCTCGAGGACAGCGGATCGATCAAGGTCACCGACGACGAGGGCGCCGTCGTCTTTTCGACCGGCGAGGGTTCTGCCGAGGACATCCCTCCCTGGGTTCCCGTCTATCCAGGGACCGAGCCGACCAGCCGCCACACCATGCGCACGGATGAAAGCTTCACTGGCGGTTTCGAGATCGCGACCTCGGACCGGGTTGCGGATGTGCTCGAGTTTTATCGCACCAAGCTCGAGGGTGCTGGCTACAAGGTCAACGTCAACACCTTCTCTCAGGACGACAGTCAGGGCGGTATGGTCAACGGCAGTCACGAGAGTGAGCAACGCTCGGTCATCGTCATCCTCAACTCGGAAAAGGGTTCCACGAAGGTCACCGTCTCCTACAACCAGGGTTCCTAGTCAGCCCCCTCGGTTCGCTCGATGAGCCGCTGGGCGAGGTCGCTGAAGGCTCTGCCGGTGGGCGAGTCTGGGCGGTCGAGGACCACGGGGTTGCCGGTGTCGCCGCCGGCGACAATCGCCGGGTCGAGTGGAATCGAACCGAGGAGGGGAGCGCCCAACTCCTCGGCCGTGCGGTGTCCGCCGCCGGAACCAAAGATGTGCTCGATATGACCGCACTCGGGGCACTTGTAAGCGCTCATGTTTTCGACCAGGCCGAGCACCGGGACCTCGAGCTTGCGGAACATGTGGAGGCTCTTGCGCGCGTCGATCAGGGCCACGTCCTGCGGTGTGGTGACGATGACGGCTCCCGCCATGGGAACGTGTTGGCAGAGCGTCAGCGCGACATCGCCGGTTCCCGGCGGCAGATCTACCACCAGATAGTCGAGCTCGCCCCAGACGACGTCGCCGACGAATTGCTCGAGGGCCTTCTGCAGCATGGGTCCGCGCCAGATCACCGGCTGGTCGGGGTCGACGAGGAAACCGAAGGACATCACCTTGACGCCGCCCGGCGACTCGACCGGGTGAATTCGTCCCTCCGGGCCGCCCACGGGATCCTCCGTAGTGCCCATCATGATCTGTTGTGAGGGCCCATAGATGTCGGCGTCGAGAAGGCCTACGGTGCGCCCCGTGGCCGCGAGCGCCAGAGCGAGGTTTGCCGACACCGTCGATTTTCCAACCCCGCCTTTGCCCGAGGCAACCGCCACCACGTTGCGGACGCCGGGTATCTTGTCCGCCCAGGTGGGCGGAGGTTCGGGAGCGGCTGCGTGGGGATGTGAGGGTGCGGCCTGAACTGTAGCCAGCAGCGGGTGGACGGTGACCTCGGCGCTCACCACCGCCTCCATCTTCGCCATCGCCTCTTCCACCGCCGCCTTGACCTGACCGGCGGTTGTCGGCTGCGGCGCCTCCACCGCGAGCGTGATCTTCACCGAGTCACCCTCGACCTCGATTCCGCGCACCGCGCCGGCCTCGACCAGGCTCATCGGCTTTCCGGGCGCCTGGATCTCGTGCAGCTTTTCGAGGATCATCTGTTGGGTCAGCGCCATGGCACCTCCAGCGTGACCGCTGGATGACGGTCAGCGGCCAGAGAGTGTAACCGATCTTGCTGCTGCATCCATCCCGACGCTGGATCGAATTCGGAATTCGGAATTCGGAATTCCCACCCACCCTC
>CBDTWX010000467.1:0-4686 GCA_965364305.1 uncultured Thermoanaerobaculia bacterium | reverse complement strand
GGCCAGGGAGTTCGACCTGCTCTGCTTTCTGGCTTCGATCCCGGGGCGCCCGAGAACTCGCGAGGAGATTCTCAACAATGTGTGGGGTTGGGGTTTCGAGGGATCGCCCCGGACGGTCGACAACTTCATCCGATCGCTGCGCCGAAAGCTCGAACCGGATCCGGGCAAACCACGCTACATCCTCACCGCCCATGGCGTGGGCTACAAGCTTCAGCGGTGAGTGGGTACAGCGTCAGCAGACATCGGCAGCGTCAGGAATCAGCCATCAGGAGCAGTGAACGGCGACGGCGGTCCGCTACAGGGACAGGGTCAGCGACAGCCCCCACCCACCCGCGGAGTAACCGCAGATCACGCAGATGAACGGAGATGTCACCATCATCAAGTCTGAGGATGGAGCAGGCGCTAGGTCATCGCGCGGACCTCGTCGAAGAGCTGCAAGGCGGTTTTTGCCTTTCCGCGATGCACGGCACCCGATTCGCAGAGAAGCCTTAGGTGGCAGTCCACCTCCTTTGCGGAAGCATAAGCAATTCGCCAGTGGTGGGTACGGTCTCTTCCGATTCTTCCGCTGCCCTCTGCCGCGGATCGCTGCCGCTGACAACTGTCGCTGCATTCTAAAGATCGTCCCCGAGAGCGAATCCAACTTTTGTCCCATCGGGCACCGGCCCGGATACGGGTTCTATTCAGTTCTTCGATATCGCCGGATGCGGGGGGTGGACGTAGGCCCTGGGCGAAATGTAGGTCGCGAGCTTGACCGGTTCGCCCTTCATCCAGTGGTCGAACCACTCGAGGGTGAGTTGGTGGCGAAGGACCCGATGGTCCGGCTGCTTCAAACCGTGCTGTTCGTCGGGAAAGTTGACCAAGACCGAGGGCACGCCGACTTTTTGCAGGGCGAGGAAGAGCTGGACGCCTTGCTCCGGCCTCACCCGCCAGTCGTCGTTTCCGTGGAGGACCATGGTCGGAGTGGAAAAGCTGTCGGCGGCCCACAGGGGTGAGTTCGAGAGATGGGTCTCGCGGCTCCGCCACGGCACCCCGGCCATCTCCTTTTCAGCGAAGAACTGCTCGTCGGTGGTGCCGTAGAAGGAAACCATGTTGCTCAAGCCGGCGCTCGAGACCGCGCTCGCGAAGCGGTCGGTGTGGCCGATAATCCAGTTCGTCATGTATCCGCCGTAGGAGCCTCCGGTGACGGCGAGCTTTTCGGGGTCGGCGACGCCCATCTCCACCACGTGATCCACAAAGGCCATGAGGTCGGCAAAGGGCAGGGTGTGCCAGTCCTCGTGGATAGCGTCGGCAAAGGCCTGCCCATAGCCGTCGGAGCCGCGCGGATTGGTGTAGAGCACGGCATAACCGTGATTCGCCCAGAGCTGGAAGTCGAAGCGGAACGAGGTCGTCGACATCCCGTGGGGACCGCCGTGGATGCTGAGAATCATCGGCACCCTGGCACCCTTCCGGTAGCCGATGGGCCGGATGAGCCAGCCCTGGACCCGGGCGCCGTCGTCGTTCTCGATCCAGATCTCCTCCGACGGGCTGACCGCCCGATCCGCCCACCACGCCGACGCCTCATGGGTGAGCTGGCGCTGCTCGCCATCGATAAGGGAGTAGATTTCGGCCGGTTTCACGTCGGTGGGGGCGTAAAGCGCGAAGCGCTCATCGTCCACCACCTGGAACCTCGAGATGTTGAGGCCCGTGGTGACCCTGTGGAAATGTTCCGGCCGGTCGACGGCCACCCACTGCAGATCGCGCGTACCGTTGCTGGAGGTGGTGAAGTAGATGCGGTCGCTGGCGGGCGCCCAAGCGATCGCACGAACGTTTCGATCCAGGGTCGAGGTGAGCACTCGTGCAACACCGCCGGCGCGGGGCAGGAGGTGGATATTGTAGTTTTCGCTCTCGTAGTTGTACTCGTAGCTCGCACGGTGGGCGATCCACCGACCGTCCGGGCTGAAAACAGGGCTGTGGTCCGGTCCAACGTTGGTGGTCAGCCGGCGGCTCTCGCCGGAAGCGACGTCAACGACGTAGATATTGGTGTCGATGGTGTTCCACCACTCGGGCGAGCGGTTCGATACGTAGGCGATCTCCTTCGAATCCGGGCTCCACTGCATCGAGTAGTCGCCCTCGTCGGCACACTCGCCGTCGGTCAGCTGGCGCGCCTCACCGCCATCGGCGGGGATCACGAAAATCCGCTTGCGCGAGCCGTCATCCCAACCCCGGCCGAGGTGATAGAAGCGCGGGTGCATCGCGTAGCGAACGTCGCCGAAGGCCTGGCGCTGCTCCTCGGTGTGGAGCTCGCCGACCGTTGAAGTGAATGCGATGAGCCGTCCGTCCGGCGACCACATGGGATCCGACACGCCGGTCTCCATGTTCGTGAGCCGGCGCGCTTCGCCTCCGTCGATCCTGATGGCGTAGACCTGGTTCTCCTCGTCGTCGCCCCGCTTGGCCGAGAAGACGACAGTCGAGCTGTCCGGGCTCCAGCTGTAGCTCCTCTCCAGACTTCTCGAGCTGGTGAGCTGCCGGGGCTCGCCGCCGGCGAAGGGGACCAAATAGATATCTCCCACCTGCTTCTCGGACTCGGAGCGATAGCGGCTGACCGAGTAGGCGACCCACTTTCCGTCGGGCGAGACCTGAGGTTCGCCGACCTTCACGAGCTCCTTCTCGTCGGTGGGCTGCAGGATCGGTTTCTCGGCTGCGCTGGCAAATGAGACGGTGAGCAATAGGAAGACTACGATGATTCGGCCGATAGCACGCATGGTGAGACACCCCCCGAGTTTGTCCGCCGACATCGTAGTCCTCTCCGAGTCGTCTGCCAACTCGCGTTGCCTGTTCATCAACCGAATGCCGAGGGTGGCATGGAGGGGCGAGCAGGAGGTCAAATCTCAGCGCGTATTTACACGCGCATTCCCAGATCGCGGACCCCGAGACCGAGAAAGTCTGCCACCTTTTCCGCCATCTCGACGGCCTTGGTGTGACTGCTCGGTTTCCCGAGCGTGAGGGACGCGCGTCCGCTCGCCCTGCGCTCCTTTTCCAGCTCGGCCATCTTCGCGCCGAACTCGCGCAGGTTCTTGAGGCCGTCGATCACGCCGCCGGTGTCGTCGAGGAGCACTACGAGCTCCGCCTCGGGCGGCTCGTCTTCGCAGATGAGCTTCACCGGATAGACGAAATACTCCCGAATCTCGTTTTGAACGGTGTTGGTCGAGGTTGTCCCTTCCTTGCGGGACTCCGTTTCCTTCTCCTTACAGATCACAACCGTTCTGAAATCACTCGTCGGCCTCTCGTTGCTCTTGAATGGAACCAGCAAACCCCAGGCGCTGGTCACCGTTCCTCGTTGACGGTCGAAGCGGTTCACCGACAGGCCGAAGATCATCCACAGACCGGGGACCAAACAGACCACTCCTGTGAGTACCTGCACCCACAGCGGCATATCCTCGAAACCCGAAACAACGCTGGGTAAGATCAGCGCCGCCAGGCCCATGGCACTGAGCAGCAGCCCGACCAGCGGCTTGCGCTCGTTCTTGAACTCGAGAATGTCGGGATCTGCAGCCATCGGCGCCCCCTCTCACGATCCGATGTTGTACGAGATCAGCTTCCAGGTGTCGTTTTCACGCACCAACTTGAACGAGCACGGGACCTCGGTGCCGCTGGCAAGGGTCACGGTCCCTTCGAACTCCGCCCCGGCCATGTCCACCGAACGATTGTTGAACGTGGTATCGGTGATGTCGAACAGGTGCTGATTCGCCTCGACCCCGGCCGCGAACTGATCGAATGGCTGCACCTCCTTGAGCGGCGCGGAGAAGCATTCGTGAGCGGCCTCGAGGTTGCCCGCGGCAATCTCGGCGAGGAAGGTCTGGACCACCTCCTCGGGCGCCGCCGTCGCCTGTTTGACCACAAACAGGATCACGATAATGAAGACGACGAAAAGCGCGATCAGGCCGCCGCAGCCGATGAACACCCAGCGAAGCCAGGGGCGAGAATTCTTCGTCTGGGAATCCGAGAACTCCTGGTCGGTCATATCACTCATGACATCTCCTTTCGTTCGATCACCGTTTTTGGCGTTGCCGATACGGCCGCGCACTGGGTTGTGACTGTCATCGCGTCGCGCCGGCCCGCTCGAGGAGCTCGGCGATTTTGTCGTGACCCTTTTGCCGTGCCACAGCGAGGGCGGAGGCGCCCTTCTCGGTGACCGCGTTGGGGTCCGCCTCGTGTTCGAGCAAGATCTTGACGACGTCGAGATGGCCGTTCATGGCCGCGGTGCGGAACTCGTAGCCGAGATCCTTTGCGCTCGCGATCGCCGGCAAGATAAGGGCCATGGCACCCACGAGAATCCGATTGTGGAACGATAGCTCGTTCATCGGTCCCTCCTCGGGAGAGGCGCTTTGTGGGTCTCTCTCGTCGTGTGTTGGACTGCCTTCATTGTACGCGCCACGGTGCGTGGTGACAACGGCGTCTGAAGGGCCATCGCAGCGCAGGTGGTTCCGGAATAGGCTGCGGTTGGGCGGATCGAGGGAGCTGTTGATGCTCCCTGCACAGCGAAATTGGATCGTGACCTCTTCGATCTTCAGGGTCCTCGAACATCGATTCGCGCGGAAGCTCCGAGTCTCATCTCATCTTGAAGGTGTCGGACCGCAAATACCCGTCCATGTGAGCCTAGCCCGGACTATTCACCAATCTTCGGCTGCAAGGCCCGATGCACCGCAC
>CBDTWX010000466.1:0-4686 GCA_965364305.1 uncultured Thermoanaerobaculia bacterium | reverse complement strand
CCGGCGCCGCCGACGGCCTTGTACTGCTTGTGCGTCAGCCATCGCCCCTGCCGTTGACGCTGTTGCTGATATCTGCCGCCGTTCCTGATTCCTGCCGCAGCCCACCGCCGCTGGATCCTGTCCCTGTCGCTGTCGACTGCCGCAGACCCTGCCCCTGACGCTGTCGCTGAATCCTGTTGGCGATCGTTTTTTTCTCCGGCGGTTGGTGGCTCTGCAAGGATGGCAGAGTGAGCGGCTTTGCGCCTCTGCGCCTGTGTGTTGATTTGGGTGGGTGGGCGGATCGAGTATCTAGCCCGCATATCTCACACCGAAGTCCGGAGCGGCTGATTGACGGGTTTGGTGGCTCGGATTTCCGGTTTCAGGATGAGCGCGAATACGAATTACCTGTGTCGAGGTGATCGAGGGGCTGAGGCAGCTGCGGTTTCGGTCAGACGAGACATACCTTTCACACGGAGCGGCCGAGGATACCCAGTTTCAGAGATCGAGATGAACGATCAGACCCGCAGCGGGAGGTAGTGAGCCCGCAGATTGTCGAGGACCTTGGCGAAAGTTCTTTGGTACGGGTATCCGCTTGCGCACCTCACCCAGATCCTCCTGACGCTGAGAGACACGTGGGCGCCGACTTTCAGGAGCTTCGTGCGGATGGTGCTGCACTGCGCCCGCGCCAGCTCGGTACCCTTGAGTCCTACCCGCCGCAGCTCGCTGAGCAAGATATATGCGACTGACGAAAACCACAGTCTCAGCTGGTTGGCGGAGAACGCCGTGGAGCTGGTCCGATCGGCGAACAGACCGAGCTGCTGCTCTTTGATCCGGTTCTCCATGTCACCTCGAGCACAGTACAGATCTTCATATAGCTCTTGGGCTGAGTACTCCTCTTTGGACAGAGACGTCACCACGAATCGGGGATTCTCCCCTTTGGAAAGCTGCACTGCCTTGCCGACAACTCGCCGGGTCCGCTTCCAGCTCTTCAAGCGATCCCTTGGCAGCGTCGATGTTTGATGGCCGCAATCGGGCACACAGCAGATGATCATCACAGAAGACGTACAACGGCAGATAGCAGTAGCAGCCGTAGTACCCGTGAAAGAACCGGCCCTCCTGCTCACCGTGAAGCGGATCGTCTGTCGCGTCGAAGTCGAGAATGACCCTCTTTTGCGGCTTTGGGTACGAGTCCAAAAAGGTATCGACAAAGAAGCGATCCACAGCATCCGGCCGGCACACGATCTTGTGATATCGGTGGGTCGATTGGGTGTCGGCGGGCGCGAGATCAAGCCGATTGAGTGTGCTCTTGCCAGCGAGTGGAAACCCCCGATCCCTGTCGCGTACTCTGTCGGCGCCGGTCGGATCGGTTTTGCCAACCAGCGTCGCCAGTAGTGTGTCGCGGCGAAGATCGTCGTGGTCGTTGATGTCCTCGTAGCCGAGCGTTATCGCATAGACCCTCTGCGACACCAGCTCGAGCAAACTGTGCTCGACGAGATCCTCGGTCCGATGGTCGACAAAGCAATCCGCAAACCCCCGGAGGATTCCCGTACCCTTCTCGACCTCTCGAAGCAAAAGACCACCCGCGTCGGATGTGATCCTTCCTCCACTGAAATCGGTCACCACCTTGCGCGGTCCAAGGCCTTGAAACTCCAGCTGCTCGGGAATACACTGTGTAGGCAAGATCCGGGCTCCTTTCTTCGGTGTAACTGTCTTGACAACAGTATTTTACACCAAGTTTGGAGCCACTTTTTTGCCTGCCGGTGAGATATGCGGGCTAGCATCGAGCATCCCTGAAATCTCCGCTTTTGCATTTCTTTTGCAGTGTAACCGAGATCGCATCTCATAAATCATTGCTTTGAAGGTGGTTACGGTATTCGGTTGGATAGAATTGAGTGGTGGAGGACTGTCTCATGGTTCGGTCGATCTACGGTTATCCGGTCGCGAAGTGGATCATTGGCGTCCTTTTGGGTGTTGCGGTCTGCGGCGTGCCAGGCGTCACCGGCGCTCAGGTCAGCTGGCCCATGTACCAGGCCAATGCCGCTCACACCGGGTACATCCCGGTCTCCTTCGACCCCAACGACTTCACCCTCGACTGGGAGGTCACGCTCTCACCGGATGGTCAGCCCGTGAACCCGGTGGCGGCGGTCGGCGGCCGGGTCTTTGCGACCGTGCGGATCTACTTCGAAAACAACCAGGACGACTTCTTCACCCTCGACGCGACAGACGGCACCATCCTGTGGTCTAAGGACTTCGGTGATGTCTTTTCAGTCAATCCGCCGGCCTACGATGCGGGCCAGGTTTACCTCCAAGTTGGCAACAGCGGGTCGGACACCCACCTCTACACCTTCGACGCCGCTGGCGGCGCCCTTATCAACGATGGACCCCACGGCGCCCAGTGGGAGCGCTACTATGCCCCGACCATCGTCGGCGGGACCACTTACGTCAACGGTGGCACCTACGGGGGCATGTATGCCTTCGACTTCTCGGAGGTGCCGTCCCAGGTGTGGTTCATCGGCCTCAATCAATACGACGAATGGACCCCGGCGGTAGACGGCGTCTACGCCTACGCCTACACCGGGACTTACGATCCCAAGTTGTCGGTCGTCCGGTGCGAGGATGGAGTCGAGGAGTTCTCCATCCCCGACCCCAACTTCGAGTGGTCGGGCTGGAGCATGGATCTCGCCCCGGTCCTCGGGGGACAGAACGACGTGCTGGCGATCCAGGACCGCCGGCTGATCTCCTTCGACCTCGGGGCGCGCGACATCCGGTGGGAGATCGACGATGGTTTCGGACGTGCCGTCTACAACGTTTACTCCGGTCAGGTGTCGGTGGCCAAGGGAGTGGTCTACGCCTCCAACAATGGCAACCTGGAGGCCCGCGACCAGTCCGATGGGTCCTTTCTGTGGTCGTGGATCCCGCCGGTTGGCTATCGGGTTGAAGGAACCATCATCATCACCGATGCCCACGCACTGATCGTCACCGTGGACAACGAGTCGATAGTGACCTCGGAAAAAGGAACGGCGATCCACGCCATCGACCTCTCGACCCACCTCAGCGTGTGGTCACATCTCTTCCCGCCGGTCGGTACGTTTCTGGAGGCCGTCCATGGCGACATCGCGTGGAGCGAGGGTCGGCTCTACTTCGCCCGCGACGACGGTGTGTTGACCGCTCTCAGGCTCTTGAACCCCTACGAACAGTCATCGGTCGTGCAGTTCGAGGCCACGGCGTACTCGGTGGCGGAGAACGCGGGCACCGCGACCGTGACTGTGCAGCGGACGGGTTCCGGTGACGGCACGGTCGGAGTGACCGTGACCTCCGAAAACGGGACTGCGGTTGCGGGCGCCGATTACGCCGCCGTCAATGAGGTGGTGAGCTGGGCGGATGGCGACACGGCCGACAAGACGGTCCAGGTAACGATTCTCAACGACTCCGAAACCGAGGGCCTCGAAAACCTCAACCTCAGGCTTCATAGCGTGACCGGTCCGACCACGCTTGGGGTGCAGAGTCGTGCGCGGCTGACGATCTACGATGATGAGATCGATGTCCTGCGCTTCAACGCGGCAGGGACTGATATCGGCGAGGCTGGCGGGATTGTGTCCGTCTTCATCGTGCGCGATGGGCCCGCCGTCGATGCGGTGACCGTCGATTACGCCACCGCCAACGGCACCGCGTCGGCCGGTTCGGACTACACCTCGAATTCCGGGACTTTGAGCTGGAATGCCGGTGACACGACGAGCAGAACGATTCTGCTGTCGATTCTCGAGGACGGTATCGAAGAAGACGACGAAAACTTCACCCTTTCACTGACCAGCCCGACCGGGAGCGCGATCACCGGATCGCCGAGCGTCTTCACCGTGACGGTGATCGACAACGATGGTCCGCGGCTCCAGTTCAACGCCTCTTCCTATCAGGCCGATGAGACGGGCGGCACCGTGGACCTCACCGTCAACCGAACGGGGAGCGCCGATGGTGCGGTCTCGGTAAACTGGGCGACCGGGGGCGGGTCGGCGACGCAGGGGCAGGACTATCTGGCGGACTCTGGGACTCTCAACTGGGGCGCCGGTGATGCCTCCGACAAGACAATTACCCTCTCCGTGCTCGATGACAGTCACACCGAGGGTGGCGAGAGCTTCCAGGTGTCTCTTTCGAATCCGGTCGGTGATGTTCGTCTTGGCCAGCCGGCGGTCGCGGCGGTTTCAATCGTCGATGACGAGGCGGTCGAGTCACAGGTCAACACGGTTGTCGATTTCGGTCAGATCAGGCCGAGGGTGGCCATGCAGACCACGGGTGAAGGGGTGGTGGTGTGGGAAAGTTCGATTCAGGATGGTTCGGGGTGGGGTGTTTTCGGCCAGCGCGTTGACAACGATGGGGATCCGGTCGGAAGCGAGTTCCAGGTCAACGTGACGACCGCAGGCGACCAAAAGGACGCTGCCGTGGCGATGACCTCGGACGGTGGATTCGTGGTGGTCTGGCAGGGCGATGTGTCCGGGAACACGGGCATTTTCGGGCGCCGCTACAGCAATTCCGGGGCTCCGCAGGGGGGCGAATTTGTCGTCAACTCGTCGCCCTCGACCACGCAGACGGCGCCGCGGGTGGCTTCTGACGGCGGCGACCGGTTCATGGTGGTGTGGGAAGCCGACGATGGTTCCTTTACGGGAGTTTTCGCCCGGGTCTTTGCGGCCGACGGCAGCCCGTTGGGCGACGAGT
>CBDTWX010000465.1:0-4706 GCA_965364305.1 uncultured Thermoanaerobaculia bacterium | reverse complement strand
GCCCATGTCCTTGAGCCGCTGCAGATGGAAGCGGGCGTCATCCAGGCTGTTGATCTCAGCGGTCAGACCGGGGAAGAGCGCCCCGTAGAGAATGGTACCGGTGGAAAAGGTTCTGCCAGAGGGTCGAGGGTGCCGATCGTCGAGTTGAGCAGCTTCTTCATCTCGTCAGGATCGAAGTCGCCGGCCACGGCCACCACGATGTTGCCCGAGCGTACCAGCGAGCTGACGAATTCCCTGCAGTCGGTGGCGGTGATGGCATCGACCGACGCCTTGGTGGAGAACCGGTTCATCCAAAAATCGTCTCCATAAATCAGTCGTTGCCACTCCCGGCCTTCGATATCCGCCGCGTCGTCGTTGCGCTGCCGCATCTCCTGGATACGGTTTTCCTTGGCCTTTTGGAAGCGGTCCTCCTGAAAACGCGGCTTTGTCAGGACATCCATAAAGAGCCCCATCGCCGCCTCGAGATCTTTCGACAGCACGTTGAGGCTCACCGACCCGTTGTCGGAACCGATGTTGGTGCCGAGGTTTGCAGCGAGAAAATCGAGCTCCTCGTCGAGCTCCTGTGCCGTGAGCTCACCGGCGCCGCCGGCGCGCCAGGCCTCGCTCGCGATCGTGGTCAGCCCTTCCTTGCCCACGGGTTCGAGATAGCGCCCGCCGCGAAAGTACACGGTGATGCCGACGAGTGGAAACTCGGTGTCCTGTTTCGCGTAGACCGGTGTGCCGTTGGCAAGCTCGAAACGCAATGCGTCGGCATCGGGCACCTCAAATGTGAGGTCTGGAAAAACCAGCGCCTCGGGCCGTTCGGGAATCTCGGCGCCGGACGCTGTCGACGCGGCGATCAGAAACAACACGCAAACCGTAGAAATCATTGTGCGCCGCATCTCACTCCTCCTCTCCGGCCGCCGCCTTGAGCGCTTCGAGGCGTTCGCTGGCCTTCTTGATGATCAGCTCGATGGCTGGTTGGATCTCGGGGGGCGCCTGGCCCTTCATGGCGTTCATCTGGGCGAGCCCCTGCTCGAGCTCGGCGGGGTTCTCCACGGTCGCGATCTGGGCAATCGCCTGTTTCGCAAATGCCTTGGCCTGACCCGAGAGCGCCGCGAGCTCGGGATCCTCCTCGGTCCCTTCCTTGCGGGAGTACCAGAGGACGTTCATCCCGGTGTCGGTGAGGTAGGTCTCGGCGACCCGCTGGATGTCTTCCGCGGTCACCGCCTCGATCTTTGCCGGGGACTCGTTGAGGTACTTCCAGTCACCCAGCGCATCATAGAACAGCAGCTGGAGCTGGAGAAAGAAGTTGGACTGGAGCCTGCGGAACGAGTTGGCGAGTGACTGGTTTTTGACCTTTTGCAGCTCGCGATCCGGCACCGGCTCTTTCTTGAGCCGCTCGATCTCATAAAGCAGCGCATCTTCGACCTGCTGGTGGCTCACGCCGTCGGCGAGCTCTGCGCCGATCTCGAGATATCCGCCGTACTTCAGAGCGCTGACGCTCGAGTAGGGCTCGCCGGTGGCCAGTTGGTTGGCCTCGACCAGTGATTTATAGAGACGCCCGGTACGGCCCGCGAGGATGGAATCCAGAACGTCGAAAGCGTACGCATCCTTGTGGACGAAAGGCACGGCATGCCACCGGATCTGTACCGACGGATTGGTGTCTGCCTGAGCCTTCATCCGGCGCTCGGCGAGCTGCTCGATCTCCTCCGTGACCACCTCCGGGGGAGGGGTCTCACCACGGGGAATGCGTTCGAAGTACTTCTTGGCCAGTGCCAGAGCCTCGGCGGAGTCGAAATCGCCGACCATCGCCACGGTGATGTTGTTGGGAGCATAGTAGGTGGCAAAGAAGCGGTTGGCGGCCTCGCGACCGATCGACTCCACGTCGGACGGCCACCCGACGACCGGGTGGTGATAGGGGAGTGAGCCCCAGAACATGAAGTCGAACTGCTCCTCGTACTTGGCGACCGGGTTCGACTCGACCCGCATGCGGCGTTCCTCACGGACCACATCGCGCTCGGTGTAGAACTCTCGAAAGACTGCGTTGAGCAGGCGCTCCGACTCCATCCAGAACCACAGCTCGAGCTTGTTGGCGGGGACAGTGATGAAGTAGAAGGTGGCATCCTGCATCGTGCCGGCGTTCATCCCGGACGCGCCCATCTCGGTGTAGACCTGATCGAACTCGTCCTTGACGATGAGTTCTTTCTGCTGCTCCTGGAGGACCTTCATCTTCTCGCGGAGCTCGGCCAGGCGGGGGGTCTGGTTCTCCGGCAGATAGATGCTGCCGGTGATCTCTCCGCGGCGCTTGGCCTCGCGCATGGCCGCATACTCCGCATCCATCTCGAGCCGGATCTCATCCAGCTGGGCGATGATCCTTGACTCCTTCTCGTAGTCGGATGTGCCGATGGTCGGGCTTCCCTTGAACATCATGTGCTCGAAGAGGTGGGCGATACCGGTGGCTCCGACCTCCTCGTTGACCGAACCTACATGGGCCACCCAGCCGGCCGAGACGGTCGGGCTGTCGTGACGTTCCACCATCAGAAGCTTCATGCCGTTGTCCAGAAAGACCTCCTGGACCGGCACCTTGGCCTCCTGGGCTGTCGCGACAACACTGCACAGCACCGCTGCCATCGCCAGAAGAGCGATTGTCGATCGTCGCCGAAGACTCATTGCGTGGCTCCTTCCCTGGTTGTTGATGTTGATCAGTTCTTGAGAATCCTTGTCGGGCGCCGTTGAGACGGCGCCCGCGATATCGTGCTTGTGGCACGACGGACGGATGATACTACGTTTTTAAGCAGGTGAGGTTTTCGGCTCTGAGCCGGTGGCCTACCGCCAGACTGGTGCTCCCTGCGTGCTCTCGGCGAGCGCCACAGCAGCCGGAGCCGGCAGGGCGTGGGACCTGGACAGGCGGCGCCGAGAAATGTAACGTGCAGACCTCGGAGGAAACATTGGGCGATCTGTTGCTGGCGTTGGACGTGGGGAACACCAACACTGTGCTCGGTCTATTTGACGGCGAGGACCTCACGACCCACTGGCGGTTGACGACTCACGCCGGGCGCACCGCCGTCGAGGTCGGGATGTGGCTCCACCAGCTGCTACGGTGGGAAAATGTCGGCCCGGGTGATCTGGCGGATGTGGCGGTCTCGTCGGTCGTGCCGCCGATCGATCCGCGGCTCAAAGAGGGCATCGGGCGCTATCTCGACAGGGACGCGTTTTTTGTCGAGCCCGGGATCCGCACCGATATGCCGCTGTTGGTCGAAGCCCCTCAAGAGCTTGGCGCCGACCGGCTGTGTGACGCCGTGGCGGCCTATGCCGAGCATGGTGGGCCGTGCCTGGTCCTCGATTTTGGAACGGCCGTCACCTGGGAGGTCGTCTCCCCCAACGGCGAGTACCTGGGCGGAGTGATCGCCCCGGGTCCTGGAGTCACCGCCGAAGCACTTTCGTCGAGAACCGCCAAGCTCCCCAGCGTGGCGATGGCGCCGCCTCCTCGTGTGATCGGCAAGGGTACCGTCGACAGCATCCAGTCGGGTTTGTTCTTCGGCTACCTCGGGCTCGTCGAAGGAGTGACCCGACGCATCCTGGACGAGCTCGGTGAGGCGACGGTTGTCGCCACTGGAGGTCTCGCCGCCGCCTTTGCCGACCACACCGAGCTGATCCACCATGTCGAGCCCGATCTCACGCTGCATGGATTGCGTCTGTTGTGGGAGATCAACCGAGGGGAGGACGGGTGACCACTTCCCAAGAGAAACAAAAGACGCGTGGGAAGATCCGCACGCGGGTCGAGGAGAAGCTCCGTCCCCTCACGCTGCCGAACTTCATCACGCTGATGCGCATGGCGATGGTACCGTTCTTCGTGCTCGCGGTATCGGAGAAAGACTACCAGCTGGCGCTGTGGATCTTCGTCGTCGCCGGATTGACCGATGCCTTTGACGGCTTTCTTGCCCGCCGGATGGATATGCGCTCGAGGATTGGCGCGTATCTGGACCCCATCGCCGACAAGATGCTGATCACCGTCGCCTACATCACACTGACGATACCGCAGGGTCAGAGCGTGGTGATCCCCCTCTGGCTCACCATCCTCGCCCTCTTCCGTGACTTCGTGATCATGTTGATTGCGGGAGTTCTTTATCTCGTCGAAGGGTTGCGGGAGTTTCCTCCGTCAACGCTCGGAAAGGCCACGACCTTTTCCCAGGTACTCACCGTCGGGGTGGTTCTGTTGGCGAACGTGACGTCTTTGCCGTGGTGGATACCCGAGTCGTGCTTCTACGTCTCCTTTGGCCTGGTGATCGTGTCGGCCTTTGACTACATCTACCGGGTCAGTCGTTTTGTTGAAGAGGCGCGCCAGGAGCGGGAGGAAGCGGGGGAGGAGGAGTAGCGCCCGCCCGACCGCCCACACGAATTAGGAATTCGGAATGTGGAATTCGGAATTCCCACCCTCCCCGGATCGCATCGTTTAAACGTTAGAACGTTAGAACGTTAGAACGTTCGGCCGTTTCAATCTGTCATTCCGAGCGAGGCCGGCGGCCGAGTCGAATCGATCGGGGAGCAAGTGAAACACGACACCCGAGGGACATGAGTATCTTGCTCAGGACAAGCCTATGGATCGGGTGGGCGGCAAATTCGAAATCCGAAATTCGAAATTCGAAACCTACTTGGATGGGTGGTCAGCTGATCGTCTCCGGTGGCGTGAACTCCGGCATGATGCCGTTGAGCACCCTGATCAC
>CBDTWX010000464.1:0-4740 GCA_965364305.1 uncultured Thermoanaerobaculia bacterium | reverse complement strand
GCGATCCCGCACGACGTCGGCACGATGGTAACGCTCAAGTTTGCTCTTCCGGGCGACAAGGAGATGGTCGTCGCACGGGGGAAGGTCGTCTCAGCCCCCAAGGGACAAGACCTCGGCATGGGCGTTCTCGACCACCTCGGCGGGACCGCCGATGGCCTGCTTGGCGTTCGGGTCGAGGGTCGTGAGGGCCTCGGTCGGGCAGACCTCGCCGCAGCGGATGCACGAGGGCTCGCACCATCCGCGGCGCATGTCGAGGATCGGGGTGAACAGACCCTCGACGCCGCTCTTGCCGAGGTCGGCCCGAATCACCCCGGTGGGACACGAGGCGGAGCACGCGCCGCACGTGATGCATCGCGAGAGAAAGGCCTCTTCGTCGAGGGCGCCGGGAGGGCGGATGGCGTCGTGGGAGCGCCCGTCAAGGCCGCTTCCGGCCGCGCGCAGGACCGGAGCGAACGCGGCCGAGGCGGCCACGGTCAACAGGAACCGGCGGCGGCCCACGTCGAGAGACGGGGATGGGACCACCGGGCCCGCGGTCACCTGTCCGTAACGGAGGCTTTCCTCGGCGCAGGAGCCGAGGCAGTTGAGGCACACGTGGCACTCGCTCACGCGGTGCTTGTCGAGCGGTTCGTCGGCTCCCTGGCAGGCAAAGACGCAGAGCGTGCAGCCGGTGCACGAACCCGCCTCGTCGCGGCAGATGCGCAGCGGTGCGAGGCGCGCGAAGATCCCCATCAGGGCGCCCAGCGGACACGCGGCGCGGCAGAAAAATCGGGGGATCATCGCCGAGAGCAGGAGAATCGCGGCGAGCAGAGCAAAGGAAATCCAGCCGCCGGGAGACGCGCCGCCGTGCCACAGCGGGCGGATGCCGGATGCGAAAGCCCGGTGGAGCAGCGGGATGGGGTCGAGCCAGCCGATGTGGTTGGCTCCGATCGCGGCCCAGGCCAGGAGGACCGTGAGCACGATGTACTTGATCGAGAACCACCGCTTGTAGCGGTTGATCTTGGGCAGCTTGCGGCGCTCGGGCCCCGCGATCCAGGACACCAGGTGCTGCAGGGTGCCGAGCGGGCAGATCCAGCCGCAGAAGAAGCGTCCCAGGACCGCAGTCAGGGCGAGAACGACCAGCCCGATCCAGGTCCAGCCGACAATCGTCCAGTCGGAGAGGGCCGTGCCGATTGCGGTCAACGGGTCGAGAGCGAGGAGTATCGAGGCCACGGTAGCCGGAACCCGAGGTTCGGCGAGACCCCAGAACAGAGCGAGAAACGCGAGCAGAAAGACTGCTTGGGACAGAATCCGATAGTGACGAGCCCGAGGAAGCCTCATCGGGCGGAACCCTTCGGGTCCGCCCCGAATTTTGAATGTTGAATTTTGAATTTTGAATTCCCGTTCCCACCCGCGTACGAGCGATCCCTACCGTGGGAGGGAGGGTGGCATTCCGAATTCCGAATTCCGAATTCCGAATTCACAGTTCCCCATTTCCCATTCGTGCCTCAGGCTTCCGCAGCGACCGACTTCCAGTCCGCGGTCCCGAGACCAAGCCTGGCGGCTATGGCGATGTGTGGCAGCTCCTCGGGCCCGAGCTCGAGAAGGCTCGCGCCCCAGGCATCGGCCGCCACCGGGTCGGTCGCCACGCAAATGCAGTCTGACGGCCTGACGAGCGACAGCGAACCACCCGTTGGGCCACCGCCAGTCAGGATACGGGTGGCGTCGATGACGGTCAGAGTGGGGCGATAAACAGCGCCGAGCTCGGCGCAGACCTGGCCGATTCGTTGGTGGAGGTTTGACCGTTGGCCGACGACGGCTCCGAACCAGTTCTTCATGCCGAGGGTGGCGCGGGACAACGAATGGTGTTTGACCACCGGGACGTTGATGACTCGATCCGCCTCGGCGACCGGTCTGAGGACTTCCCATGGGCCAAGTGCGGTTCCGCCAAGATCGAGACGCACCGTGCCGGCGCTGCGCTGGTGAGCGATCGATCCTCCGGCCTCGCGGGTCGCAGCCTCGATACCCGACCGGGTGAAGGCGCGGCCGGGGTCGTGGCAGGAGTTGTCGACGACCACCACCGAGGCGGCTCCGGCGCTCAGGCAGAGACGGACCAGCTCGCCGATCAGCTCGGGATTCGTATTCGCGGCCTGCTCGGGTCGCCTGTCCCACGCGCAGTTGGGTTTGATAGCGACACGTTCGCCAGGTCTGACGAAGCCTTCCATTCCTCCAAGCATCGCCAGCGCCTTTCGGACATTGGCAGCTGGTCCCTCGCCGCAGGTCGAGACCAGCCGTCCCTGAGCGTCTGGGTCGATGCGCCAATCCCGAGGTTTCAAGAGGTCCTCGACCGATGGTGGGCGGTGCCTCCCAGCGCGACCGGCAAAACCGAGACCCACACCCGCGAGCGCGATGCCCGCGGCGGCTGGAGGCGCCCACCGGAGGAGCAACTCGCGGCGCCCCACGCGGCGGTACTCGTCGATGACTGGGAGCTGTTTTTCTTCCATTCGGTCCTCAACGTTGACAAGTGTACCTTGCCCGCCGACCCACCCGCCCGAATTCGGAATCCGAAATCCGTGCACGAGGAGGGTGGGTGGGAACTCAAAACTAAAAACTGAAAACTAAAAACCGGATCGATCTCGTATCCGCTACAATACCCGCCACCGAAGAATTCAAAGGGAAGTGGGGCGACAACAATGGGCAAAACACTGATCGGTTGTGGTGTGGCGGCTGTGGGTTTGATTCTCCTGATCGCTTTGATCGTGGGTGGCGTCTACAACAACCTCGTCGGTCTGCAGGAGGGTGTGGACGAAGCCTGGGGGCAGGTGGAGAACGTCTATCAACGGCGCGCCGATCTGATACCGAATCTGGTGGCGACCGTCAAAGGCGCCGCGGACTTCGAACAGGAGACGCTGCAAAACGTTGTCGAGGCCCGTGCCAAGGTCGGTCAGATGACGATCGAGGGCGCACCGACCGCGGCCCAGATGCAGGCTTTCCAGGCCAACCAGGACGCGCTGTCATCGGCCCTGTCGCGGCTATTGGTGGTCGTCGAAAGATACCCGGAGCTCAAGGCGGTGCAGGCATTTCGCGATCTGCAGGTTCAGCTCGAGGGCACCGAGAACAGGATCGCCGTGGAGCGGCGCCGCTATAACGAGGTGGCCCGCGACTACAACACCGCCCGCCGGCGTTTCCCGGCGGTGCTGATTGCCGGCTTCTTCGGTTTTGACGACAAGGCCTACTTCGAATCGCAACCGGGCGCCGACGAACCGCCCCAGGTCGAGTTCTGACGAATCCCGTCTGACTCGGGACGAACGATGGGGATTCAAGCACACTTTACCGAGGCCGACCTCGAAGCGATCCGGCGGGCCACCGCCGCCGGCGAGGAGGGGACCGGCGGCGAGATCGTGCCCTACATCGTCGAACGGGTCGTCGATCTCGATGAGGCGCGGTGGCCGGGCGCCACCCTCGGTGCGCTCGGCGCCGCGGTGATCGCCGGTCTGGTGAACGCGTTCGGCGATTATTGGGGCGGGTTCGGAGTGTGGTGGATCACGTTGCCGACGATGGTCGGCGCGGGCATCGGTTATCTGGTGGCCGGGTTCGACGCCGTCGGTCGCCGGCTGATTCCTGAAGATCGCCTCGAACGCGTGGTCGACGGCCGAGCCAGGGCAGCGTTTCTCGACGAGGAGGTCTTCGCCACCCGTGATCGCACCGGGATCCTCGTTTTTCTCGCGCTCTTCGAGCGGCGGGCGATGATACTCGCGGACTCGGGGATCCACCGCTCGGTGCCCGAGGGCGCGTGGCAGGGTGTGGTCGACAAGCTCGTCGAGGGCATGAAAGCGGGACGGGCGGCCAGGTCCCTCGAGGAGGCCATCCTCCGCTGCGGGGAGCTGCTCGAGGAGTACGGTGTCGAACGGCGTGCCGATGACGAGGACGAGCTGTCCGACGAACCGCGAATCGAGAAACGCTGATGACCGCCGGAAGATGTTGGTCGCTGTGCACGTCGGCCGTCCTTGCGGTCGTCCTGGTAGTGGCCGCGGCTTCGGCCCTCGAGGTGCCGTTTCTGGCGGGCCGCGTCAACGACCAGGCGAACCTGCTGACTGATCCTGCTGAGCGCGCGCTCGAGGATCGGTTGCGGCTCCTGGAGCAGGAAACCGGCGCCCAGGTGGCGGTGCTCACCGTGCCGAGTCTCGAGGGCGATCCGCTGGAAGACTTCTCCATGCGCGTCGTCGAGACGTGGAAGCTGGGTCGTTCGGGCGCCGACAACGGGGTCTTGATTCTCATTGCGCGCGACGACCGGCGCATGCGGATCGAGGTGGGTTATGGGCTTGAAGGCGCGCTCACCGATGCGCAGAGCGGCCGCATCATCGACACGTTGATGGCGCCGAGGTTCCGGGAGGGGGACTTCGACGGCGGCGTCGAGGCAGCCGTCGAAGCCATCTCGGCGGCGATTCGCGGCGAGCCGGTCGTGTTGCCGGACGAGCCGCCTCGCTCGGGTGGGTTCGACCCTGCCGCGTTGGTCTTCCTCCTGATCTTCGGTCTGCCGTTCGTCTCGGCGGCGTTGACGACCCGCGGAGCGATGGGCTGGGTCGTCGGGTTCTTTCTGGCTCCCTTCATTTTTGCCTTTCCCGCGGCGATCTTCGGCGCCAAGGTGGGGGCCGTTGTCGCCGTGGCGTGGCTGCTGGTCTTTCCTGTGCTGCGCCTCATCTTGCCGAAGACCGCGGCCGGTCGCGGTTCCCGCACGAGGGGCGGAGGCTTCTGGGGACCATT
>CBDTWX010000463.1:0-4740 GCA_965364305.1 uncultured Thermoanaerobaculia bacterium | reverse complement strand
AGCATTCCACAAACCCTTCATCACGGCTTTTGGTGATTCGGACCCAGTGTCCCGTGGCGGAGAAAAACGGTTTATCGAAACAGTTCCAGGGGCAAGAGGTCAGGCGCACACCATCATCGAAGGCGCAGGACACTTCCTCCAGGATGACAGGGGGGAGGAAGTGGCCAAGGTCGTGGTCGACTTCATCGCTGGCACGAGCTAGTCAACCGCCGCAACGGGGTGCCTGGTAGGGATGCGGCACGCACGAAATCCTTGCCAGGTAGAGAGTTGCGGAGTTGTGGGGCGTAACTGCGTAACTCCGTAGCCGGCACCAATACACCAATCCCGAATGCTTCCGGTGCCAGGTCAGACGATTCCGACGATTCGATTCTAAGATCGTCGGAATCGTCTGACCTGGCACGGATTGATATGGCGTGGGAATGACGAAATTCCCGGTTGACAAGATCACAAATGAGTGCCTGGTTCCTTTCTCAAGTTTCTAAAGCCCGGCACCGTAGTGCAGGATCCAGGTGTCGAACGGGTCGCCGTGGCAGACCGAATTCTTTGTATGGCCATCAATCAACGGAAAACATAGCTCGGCCCACCCCTTGCAGTCGTAGTGGTCGGTGTACTCCGTCGGCTTCGTGAATCCGGTCACCGGGATACGAAGGGTTCCCTTAGCCTCGAAATCCAGGGAGATGTCGAACTGGATTCCAGGGGTCTCCGCCGTGCCGCACTTCTCCACCACCTTGCCGCCCAGAGTCACCCTCACGGTGCCCGTCTCGTCGACGACGACGGCCGGATCCGTCCGCTGATTCTCATAGGTTCCTTCCCCTTCCCCTTCCACCTCGCCGTCCTCACTGATGTAGAACGGCACCATGGCATGGGCCCGGGTGGTGACATCGGCTCCCATGAGGGAGACCTGTCTGTCGTAGATGTACTCCAGCTCGCCCCCGCAGAGAATCGTGATGTCCTTTGTGGCGATCTCGCGTTCCGGTATGAGGTTGATGACCATGTCCGGACAGAGACTGCACGTATTCTGGACGGTGACGGTGTCGGTCTTGTCTTCGGGGCATTGGTCGGGCGCCTTGTACTGCACTGTCACCGAGCCGCCGCCGACCTCGAAAACATGGTGACCCGACGGCTGCTTGACACCGTTGAGGATCTCCCCCTGCTCGACCGTGACCAGCACTCGTTGCCACGGCTTGGAGGGCCGTCCCTTTCCATCCACGATGCCGGCCAGCTCGATGGCGATCTGGTGTCCGGTCTTGACCTCCTCCTCTTCAGGGACAATCTCACTGATCTCCGGCAGTCTCTCGTAATCGTAGAGGATCTGGTTGATGGGCATGAACCGGTTGGCCAAGTTCTCAATGACAGGTTCAGACACCCGACCAATGACTCCCCCCTCCCCCGCAATCGTGTAGTTGCTGCCATCCCACATTGCCGCCTCTTGCTGCACCAGCTCATAGTGGGAAGGACAGTTTTGATACAGTCCCATCTCCAGGGTGAAGTGGCCGAATAGTTGTCCATCCACGACCTGGGAGTTCTCAGCCTCGATCGTGCCCAAGAAGACGTAGTCACTGGTCACACCGTTCAGCAACTCCTTCAGTCTCTGGGCATCCGGATCAGGTTTGACGCCTGAGACTTCTCCAAACGCGTCGACGAGGCGATCGAGCACGATGGAGCCTTCGTAGCTCAGGAAGTCAACGGTCGGACAGTCGCGGGCGATCACCGAAGGCACGAGCAACGGGCCGACGAAAGCTGACGCCATCATTCCCCCGTAGTCGTAGGATTCGCCCTCCGGCATCGGAACTGGAGGCACGACGATCGTGCGCGGACAGCAAGTCTCTTGCGCAGCGGCAGAGAATGGCAGCGCAATGAGGAATCCCACCAGCAGAACAGCGACGCTCCTGAGAAGGGACTTCATTATCCACCTCCACCTGTCGGGGATAGGCATTTGCTTTCTTACGGCGTCGAGCGTACCACGCATTCTGACGCCGTATCTCCCAAGAGAACTGCCGTTCAAGACCCCGGCGTCCTCTTCGGCGCACCATCCTCGGACCACATCCCGCATCAGGTCAGACAAAAATTAAAAAGTCACGACAGGGCTCACGGCGTAGGAACCTCAGGATGCCGAGGCGGCCACGGATTCTGATCGAGGGTGGGTTGTACCATGTGTACAACCGACTTGCCCGCGGTGAGAGTGTGTTTTCGAATCCGGAAGAGGCCATCGCGTTCGTGGAGCTTCTGCGGGATGTCAAGCAACGCGATGGGATGACAATACTGGCGTTATCGGCGCTAGGAGCAACTTTCTAAACGTTTTCGTGGAAGCTTCATGGGCGGGGAGAAAAGGAGATGCCGCGGCGCCCGCGATTCTTCGTCGAAGGCCTCTTGAGGCACCAGGCAAAGCCCTTTCGGTGAAGGCGTGCGCGAAACTACGGACCGATCGCGCGGCAACGAGGAAACGGGCTATGAACCCCCGAATTCAGCGCGTAGGAGACCAAGAAAGTTGAGAGAGTTTCCCCTGGCACCGAAAACCGTTGGAAGAATCGGCGCCACTTCTTCGCCACCGCCTCCAGGGTCATGCGCCACCTGCTGGTCGACGCGGCGCGGCGGCAGGGCGCCGCCAAACACGGCGGCGGCCTCGAGCGGGGCGAGCTCCGCGAGGACGACGCGGCGGTGCTCGGTGAGGCAGAGACAGTCCTTGCGGGTGCCACGTTCACTTCTCCACAGTTTATTAACGCCTCGTGCCCGCGTGACAAATCGAAAAGTGTGGAGTGTGTGCGTGGCACCCATTCGGTAAAGCAACTCATCATTGCCGTAGCGGTGCATGGCGGTTCTGTTACGAACCACCGACCGAAGACATCCGGTAGTCGCGTGTGCGCTGGCTTTTTCTTCCAGGTGCGTTACATTGGTTCTCAAACGTCGTCAATGTCGCAAGGGAGTCGAAGGTGAGTTCGAGAGTGATGTCGCCCCGGTGCATCAATTTCGTCTGCGTTTGCGCGCTGTCCGTCGCTTCGCCTCTCTGGGCCTCCGATCTCACCGCGACAAAAACTAACGACACCGGCGGCACGGTGAACCTCGGCAACAGCTTCGAGTGGAAGATCGAGATCCGAAACGAGGGAACGAGCACCGTCTACCTTTTACCGGGCGATGTTCTGTTGAGCGACCACCTCCCCTGGACGAACATCGCCTATGGCACGCCAGCGATTGCCGGACTGCCGGGAATATCGTGCTCTGTATGGGGCCCAGCCAGTACGCTCATTTGCTCTGCAACGGCGCCCTGGGACATTTCCCCCGGCGAATATTTCGGTGTCTTTCTCGAGGCCACCCCAACAGCGACCGGAACCTACGTCAACCCCACGGGCGGGGTGTGTGCCGTCGATCCGGATGACGTGGTGAGCGAAACCAATGAAATCAACAACTCGTGCTCCGACACCGTCACTGCAGCGCCCTCGACATCCGACCTCACCGCGACAAAAACCAACGACGTCGGCGGCACGGTGGCCCTCGGCAACAGCTTCGAGTGGAAGATCGTGATCCGAAACGAGGGAACGAGCATCGTCGACCTTTCACAAGGCGATGTTCTGTTGAGCGACCATCTCCCCTGGACGAACATCGCCTATGGCACGCCAGCGATTGCCGGACTACCGGGAATATCGTGCTCTGTATGGGGCCCGGCCAGTACGCTCATCTGCTCTGCAACGATGCCCTGGGATATCGCTCCCGGCGAATATTTCGGTGTCTTTCTCGAGGCCACTCCAACAGCGACCGGAACCTACGTCAACCCCACGGGCGGGGTGTGTGCCGTCGATCCGGATGGCGTGGTGAGCGAATCCAATGTTCTCAACAACTCGTGCTCCGACACCGTCAC
Source organism: uncultured Thermoanaerobaculia bacterium (assembly GCA_965364305.1). Lineage (GTDB taxonomy): Bacteria > Acidobacteriota > Thermoanaerobaculia > Thermoanaerobaculales > Sulfomarinibacteraceae > Sulfomarinibacter. Next base: position 887 of record CBDTWX010000463.1, on the reverse strand, counting down.
TGTCGTCGAGGCATGGGCGCTGATATTTGTCGACGGCTTCGAGTCCGGGAGTGTGTCAGCCTGGTCGAGCAGCGTTCCTTAGCGGGTCCACGGATCACTTTGCCATAAAGGACCTGCATGGACGCCACTGATCACGACCTCAGACAACGAAAATATTTGAAATAAACATGGGTGCCACTGATCACAACCTCACAACCGAGTTGCACCCATCCGGTGCGATGAGCGGGCTAGAACAGCTCGATCGTCGCCGGCGGTCGGCGGCTGATATCGAAGGCCACCCTGGAGGCCCCGGCGCGCTCGCAGATCTTCTCACCCATGCTCGCCAAAACGTCGAAATCCAGCGCCATGGGGCGGGCCTTCCGCACGTCGTCGCTTTCGACGATTTTGATGCCGGACGGGTAACCGTCCCGGCCCGAATCGAAGACCTCGTAGAGGATCCTCGGCAGACCGGACTGCTCGCCGAGCGTCTCATAAAGCCTCGTCAGGAGGGCGGGGTCAGCGGCCGGTCCCTTCACCCACAGAATGGGGGCGTAGAGCTTGCTCCGTTGGGCGTCCACCGCGGAATCGATCCACATCGCCCTGGTCTCCATCTTGAAGCAGGCCGCATCGCCTCCCACGACTCCCGCGGCGCATCGGGTGAGCTCCGGATCCTCCTCCATTTCGGGATCAATACACGTGGCGAAGTATTGGAAAGGGGTACGTACCCCGGTTGCCTCATCGTAGCGGAATGGCTCGCCCCACCGGTTCTCGAGGTGCTCGCAGAGCATCTGTTCAACGACATCGGTAGCCACCTTCGAGACCCGCAGCTTGTCGGCGTTGAACGCCCCACCGACCCGCAGCAGTTGTGCCTGGCCTGGACAGGGGATTTTCATGGCGAACTCCCGGGG
>CBDTWX010000462.1:0-4772 GCA_965364305.1 uncultured Thermoanaerobaculia bacterium | reverse complement strand
GGGCAGAAATCAGCGGCAGAGAACAGCGGCAGCGACTGCGGCAGTCGTCAGCGACGGTAGCCGATGCGGAACGCGACATGCTCACGTCCGGCCGTGAATCTGACTCCGCCCACTGACGCTGGCAGTTGACGCTGGCAACCGGCGCTGTCCTCGGTCGCTGCCCCTGCCCCCTGCATCACATCGGGCACGGAGACGGGCACGGGCCAAAGGCACGATGATCGATATCCCATCTCAAATGTGCGATACACTTGATCAGGACCGTTTAGGGGGATCTATGCACATCAACGATGTCCTCAAGGTGGCCGTGGAGCGCAAAGCGTCGGACGTCCACATCAAGGTGGGCGCGCACCCGGTGTTGCGCATCGATGGTCGCTTGCAGGTTTTGACGGAGTTCAAACGGATGATGCAGGAGGACACCATCGCGATGGCTTTTTCGATGATGTCCTCTCGGCAAAAGGAGAGGTTCAAGCACCTGCTCGAGACCGATATCGCGTACTCGGTGCCGGGCATGGGACGTTTTCGCTGCAACATCTTTCAGCAGCGGGGATCCGTGGGTCTGGTGTTGCGACTCATCCCGGCTCGAATTCAGACCTTCAAGGAGTTGATGCTGCCTACGGTTCTGGAAAGAATCTGTGAAGAGCAGCGTGGTCTCGTGCTGGTGACCGGCACCACCGGGTCGGGCAAGTCAACCACCCTGGCGTCGATGATTGACTTCGTTAACACCCGGCGCATCGAGCACATCATGACCATCGAAGACCCCATCGAGTTCCTCCACCGGGACAAGAAGTCGATCATCAACCAACGTGAGGTCGACGTCGACACCAAACAGTTTTCGACCGCATTGCGGTCGGCCATGCGCCAAGACCCGGATGTGATCCTGGTCGGTGAGATGCGCGACTACGAAACCATCGAGACGGCGCTCCTGGCGGCCGAGACGGGTCACCTGGTGCTGTCCACGCTGCACACGGTCGATGCCACCGAGACTGTCAACCGGATCATCTCCGTCTTTCCACCTCACCAGCAAAAACAGATCCGAATTCAGCTTTCGGCAGTCTTGAAAGCCATCATCTCGATGCGGCTCCTCCCGCGAGCCGACGGGCTGGGTCGTGTGCCGGCTGTCGAGGTGCTGATTTCGACCGGCTATATCCGCGATTGCGTGGAGAACAAGGAAAAGACCAAGCTCATCCGCGACGCCATCAACCAGGGCACCAGCCAGTATGGTATGCAGACCTTCGACCAATCGCTCTACGTCTTGTACAAGAACGGTCTCATCACCCTCGAAGAGGCGCTGCGACGCGCCACCAACCCGGACGAGTTCAAGCTCAAGATCCAGGGCATTCAATCCACCTCCGACATCTCGCGCGAGGAAATGGATGGGGTGTTGGAGCTGGGCACCGACGGCGAGCTCGATCCATTTTCCGAGGAATCGCCCTTCGAGTTCGGCGGCGACGCCTAGCGCGCTGTCGAGCTCTGGTGGTCTGTGGTCAAGAAAACCGCGTATCAGGCGGCCCTGGCTCTACTGGCGCGCCGCGATCACTTCCGTCGTGAGCTCGAGAACAAGCTGAAGGCCAAAGAATACCCTCTGGATGAGATCGAGGGTGCGATCTCCCGCTGCGAAGCGTCCGGACTGGTCGATGATCTGCGGGTCGGGGAGCGCTTCGTTGAGATTCGAGCCGAGGATCGTGGTTGGGGGCCTCATCGGCTGGCTGCGGAGCTCAAGAAACGGGGGGTTCCATCGGCAGATGCCGAAAGGCTGGCGAGTCTTGAACCCGGTCTGGCCGACGCGGCATTACGCACCGCCCTGCGAAAGCTCGAAATTCGCGCGCCCGAGAGGTGGTGGCGGGATAGCCAGCGTCGGGCCCGGATGGTAAGCTCCCTCATCGCACGCGGATTTGAAACCGACGTCGCAATCGCCGCGGTCGACGAACTGGCGGCATCCCGGGAGAACCACAACCATGCGCTCGATGACCAGTAGGGAAATCCGACAATCCTTTCTCGACTACTTCGCCTCCAAGGGCCACCAGGTCGTGTCCTCTTCGCCGTTGCTGCCGGCTGGTGACAGCACTCTCTTGTTCACCAACGCGGGAATGAACCAGTTCAAAGACGTCTTTGCCGGCCGTGAAAAGCGCGATTACACCCGAGCGGCGTCGTCTCAGAAATGCGTGCGTGCCGGCGGCAAGCACAACGATCTCGAAAATGTCGGCTACACCGCACGGCACCACACCTTTTTCGAGATGCTCGGAAATTTCTCGTTCGGTGATTATTTCAAAAAGGAGGCCGTCGAGTTCGCCTGGGAGCTGGTGGTCGACGTCTACGGGATGCCGCTCGACCGGCTTTGGTTCACCGTCTATACCGACGATGACGAGGGGTGGAGCTTGTGGAAGGATGTCGGCGCGCCGGCCGACAGAATCCTGCGCTTTGGCGAGAAGGAGAACTTCTGGGCGATGGGAGAAACCGGACCCTGCGGTCCCTGCTCGGAGATCCACTTCGATCGCGGTCCTGATTCTCTGGCCTCCGGCCGCGCCGAGCTGGTCAACGGCGAAGGCGACGACATCATCGAGATCTGGAACCTCGTCTTCATGCAGTTCGATCGCGATGCCGCGGGTGAGATGCACCCCTTGCCCCGTCCGTCGATCGATACCGGCGCCGGACTCGAACGCCTCGCGACCGTTCTCCAAGGCGTCGAGTCCAACTACGAGACGGATCTCTTCTTACCGATCATCGGCGCCGTCGCCGAGCTCGCCGAGCGACCGTACGACCCGTCGTCCGACCTCGCACCGGCCTTCCGGGTGATTGCCGACCACGTACGGGCGTCGAGCTTTCTGATGACCGACGGAGTCGTGCCGTCAAACGAAGGCCGGGGTTACGTCCTTCGTCGGATCATCCGCCGCGCCCTCCGCTATGGCCGCAAGCTCGGGCTGGACGGGGCTTTCCTCCACACCCTGCAGCCGGTCGTCGTGAAGCAGATGGGTGATGTGTTCCCCGAGCTGGTCGATCGCGCCGAGGTGGTTGCCACCCAGCTCCGTCAGGAAGAAGAGCGGTTCGCGAAGACCCTCAACTCGGGAACCGATGTGGCCCAGCGCGAGCTCGAAAAAATCAAGCATGGCGGGCAGCTCGTCGTACCGGGTCGGACGGTCTTCGACCTCTATCAGACTCACGGAATCCCGGCCGAGCTGCTCGAGGAGTTTGCCCAGGAGGAGGGTCTGACGATCGACGCCGAGGGCTATGAGGCTGCGCTCGAGGAGGAACGCCAGCGCGGTCAGGCGTCGTGGAGGGGCGACCTCCTGGCGCACTTTCGTCCCGAGTACGAGTGGATCGCCGACAGGGGAACCCGTTCCGTCTTCGACGGGTACGATCAGTTGAAAACAACGACGGAGGCCGTAGCCCTGATTGGTGATGACGGCCTCGAGGATCTCCTCGAGCGTGGCGAAAGCGGCGAGGTGGTCCTCGCCACCACGCCGTTCTACGCCGAATCGGGTGGACAGGTCGGTGATCGAGGTGCCCTGAGATGGGATGGTGGAAGGGCCGTCGTGGTCGACACCCTGAAACCGATCGAAGGTCTGATCGTCCACAAAGTTGTCGTCGAAGACGGCGCGCTCGAAATCGGCGCCGAGGTTCACGCCGAGGTCACGGAGGCAAACCGCCTCGACACCCAGCGCAACCACACCGCCACCCATCTGTTGCACGCCGCGCTGCGCGAGGTCCTGGGTGAAGCCGCACAGCAGGCCGGGTCGCTGGTCGAACCCGACCGTCTGCGATTCGATTTCTCGTGGGGCGAACCGGTGAGCAGCGAGCAGCTGCGCGAGATCGAACGGCTGGTGAATGCCGAGATCGTGCGCAACCTGCCGGTGAGCAAGGAGTACATGGCGATGGATGATGCCAGGAACCGCGGCGCCATGGCCCTGTTCGGCGAAAAGTATGGCGACACCGTGCGCGTTGTCACTGTGGGTGAAGGAGAATTTTCGGTCGAGCTCTGCGGCGGCTGCCACGTGGAGAGGACGGGCGATATCGGTCTGTGCACCATCGTTTCCGAGCGCGGCGTGGCCGCTGGGGTGCGACGGATCGAGGCGGTCACGGGTCGCGGAGCCGTCGAACGTTTGCAGGCGCGAGAGAAACTGGCCGAGCAGCTAGCGGAGAGGTATCAATCCTCGTTCGATCGGCTCCCCGAGCTGCTCGCCCAGCGCGACCGCAAGATGTCCGAGCTCGAGAACGAGGTGCGCACGCTCAAGCATCGGCTCGCATCCGGGGATGCGGGCGGCGCCGAAATCAGACACGAGGTGGATGGGATCACCGTCCAAGCCCGGCGGGTGCCCGAGATGAGCCCGGCGGAGCTGCGGAAGCTGGCCGACACGCTGCGCCAGAAGCTCGGCTCGGGGGTCGTTGTCCTGGGTATGGAGTCGGGAGGCAAGGCGACGATACTCGCCGCCGTGACCGACGATCTCACCGAGCGCGTGCGCGCCGGCGATTTGGTGCGCGAGCTTGCGACCGTGGTCGGCGGACGCGGCGGCGGAAAGGCAAGCCTCGCTCAGGCCGGTGGTCCGGATGTCGCCAGGCTCGATGAGGCCCTGCGAAAGACGCACCAAATGGTGAAGAGCCTCGTGACAACCTGTGAATCCTGAGAGATCCGGTCAAGGCGATGGACAAGGGGAGATGGGTTGAGCAACCAGACGAAAATTACATTTGTTGGGCCAGGGGTCATGGCCGAAGCCATGATCGCCGGTCTGATTCGGAAAAAGGTCACGGTGGCTGATGCGATCGTCGTGGCGGGACCC
>CBDTWX010000461.1:0-4779 GCA_965364305.1 uncultured Thermoanaerobaculia bacterium | reverse complement strand
CCTATGGGCGCCGACGAGGAATCTGGGCGGGCGGCTTGGCGGAAGCGCGCATCCGAATACCACCCCCCAGATTCCTCGTCGGACGCCGTGCGTCCTCGCTCGGAATGACATGTTCAGGCGGCACTCCGTAGGGCGGGGGCCGACCAGAAAGCATTTCCGGAAGACACAAAAAAACCGCGACGGGCATGCCCACCGCGGTTTTGACATCCTACTGATAAATCTATCTCAATCGAAGTCCGCCGGGCTCACTGCGCGATCGACCCCCCAGTCGAGGACATGATTGACCGAAAAGCCGTGGCCCATTCGGCGCGCGAGATAATCACGGAGCCGGCTCAACTCGCGTCTGAGCAACGCTTCGGCAAAGTCGTGCGACACCGGTGCATCACGGTCTGCGGGAATGTAGGTCACACCGAAGTGCCCAAGCACCTCCGCCATCTCACCGTGAGTCAGCACATCACCGACAGACCAATCCTCCGGAACCAATCCATAGCCCTTGACCTGCTCCAATGCAGTCACCATGTCGGGCAAGGCATCGGTGTAGCCCGCCGCCGCCTTGAGCAGCAGCAACGCGAACTGGCCGTGAGTGATTCCTGCCTCTCCCTCAACCGTCATCTCTTCCTGGGCAGGCGAGACCCCAACCCACGAGAGAAGCACCACGCACAACAGAAGCACGACCCGCTTCATGGCTTCCTCCGTATCATCTCCACTCGATCATACTCCCGGGTGCGAGTTGTGTCAAAAATCAGCACACATCCCGAGGTCAGAAACCTACACCCAGCCCGAGGGTAAATGTGTTGATGGTATAGGAGTAGTCATAGAGCGTATCGCGATCCTCGTACAGATACGAGCCCCACAGCGACAAGTAGCGGGCAAACCGGAAGCCGAGCCCGACACCCCAGGTGTAGATGTCGTCCGATCTCTCCTCACCGGTTCTCGGGTCCGGTAGCGTGTAATCGTTGTTCTGGTATCGGCCGCGGATCTGTCCGAAGAAGCTGCCGCGGTCCAGGCTGTACATCAGGCTGGCGCCGGTTGCCACGTAGTTGGCGTTTTCACCATAGGCCGAGGGGTAGGGCATGCGCAACAGATCCAGGCGGATGAGCGAGCCGTGGGCCAGGTCCCAGCTGATGAATCCGTTGACGATGGCGCCCTCGAAGTCTTCGACTTGAGGATCGGTCGGCCCTGGATCGTACTTGATGACGCGGTAACCAGCCCGCAGCTCGGTGGCGACGACCGGGCTGAGCTGCCCCCGAAAACCGATGGTCAGGTCGTGCGACAGAGAGTCCCTGAAATCATTGCTCGGGAAATCCGGGGTGTCTTTGGCATCAAAGTCCATGACGCCGTACTTCACGTCCATCACCAGGATCGGGCTGAGCTGGTGGAGCCAACCGATGCCGCCGGTCAACCGCGTGTAATCGTAGAACTGGTCTGGATCCTCGTAGTCCAGATCCTCCCACGCCGCATCGAAAATAAGGCCGTCGCGACTGGTGATCCAGTAATCACCACCGATCTTTGCCCGCTGCTTGTCAAAACGGCGGTCGCCCCAATAGAGCTCTCCGCCGGGATCGACCTCGCGGGTTTCCAGATTACCGATGATGTAGCTGTAGGCCAGGTTCAGGGTGAGCCCACTCGAGAACTCGAAAGCCGCCGCCGTGTCGAAGAAGTGCTGCCACTTGTCGTCGAGCTCGTAGTCCTTGTAGTCGCGGAACTGAGGAGTGTACGAAAAACGGAAGTACGACTCGTAAACCGGCACCTCGAACAACAACCGCGCCTTTGCAAGGATGAGCTGGTCCTGAACCTCGTTGTCCGGAGTGAAGAAAATGTTGTCGCGATCCTGCCAGGCAAGCTGCAACGCCGGGCTGAAGATGAACGGCCCGACCGGGATCGCCTCGTTGGATTTGACTGATGTGCCTTCAAACTCGCCAGTGGTGTACGACTGAGCTTGAGCGGGCCCTGGCGACGCAATCACCGCGGCACCGAGGAAAAACAAAGCGATGGAGTTTCGGCACTTCATACTGCTATCCACCCACTGACGCGACCTCACGCTCATGTCCGATCCGTTATCCCATCAATCAAACAAGCCTTCATCGCACCCTATTCATGCTCTCGTCACTGTCAAATATACTACCATATTGTGCCAGAAATTCAGGAGAATAGCCAGCTCTTTATCGTCACATCGACGCCCAATTCATGCTCGCAGGTGTCACCCTGCCGGGTATGCTGAAACCGAAAATCCAATAAGACAAGGAACTCTTGCGATGGAATGATCTCAACGCGGCCTCAAAAACCTCTGCTCAGAAGTATCTGTGGGGATCGCTCAATTGCCTTTCTGTCTCAATTCCTCGGCAACAAAGATCATCTTGTGTGGCTGCCTCGATCCAATGTTCAGTATAGTCAAAGAGTACTCACAAGCACCGGAGACCTGAGCTTTTTGCTGTAGGTTCAAACGCATCTAGAAAACGTAATGTTTGAAAATGACCCCGTCAACGGTCACGGCATCTTCAACATCTCGTCGCCGAAGACCGAACAATTCCGTATCGGGGTCAGGCCGGAAACAACCCTGTTTCTAGAACTCCGGCCATGCGCAGGCATCAAATATCGTTCAACCCCATCGCTCCACCGCGCCGACAAATCCGAAATTCGAAATCCGAAATCACGCCGCTCTTTCTTGACAAAACCCTCGGAAGCACCAATATTGTGTTACAGGAGGTGTGACATGGCGTCACCAACGAACCTCGTACGGAGGAGTGTTTCGCTCCCTCCGGACCTCGTCTCGGAGGCCGTGAAATCGGCGCCGCCTGCGCTGAAGGGGAACTTCAACCGTCTCGTCCGCACCGCGCTCGAGGAGTACATCCGATCACGAAAGGCCGAGGCCTTTGCCGATGAGATGCAGGCCATGGCAGCGGACCCTGACATCCGGCGAGAGGTCACCGTCATCAATCGAGAGTTTGCTCCGGCCGAAGCGGACGGCCTCGTGGAAGCCAAATGATCCACCGCGGCGAGATCTACTTCGTAAACCTGAACCCTACCAAGGGCCGTGAGCAGCGCGGTCGACGACCGGTCTTGGTGGTGTCGGTGGATGCGATCAATTCCCAGCCCCTGGTTGTGGCGGTTGTGGTTGGAACGGACGCGAAGAACGTGCCCAAAGACTACCCGGTCAACGTACGCCTTTCGGCCGAGGAAACGGGTCTGCCGAAGGACACCGTATTTCTTTGCTTCCAGATTCGATCGCTGGACGCCTCCCGCTTTCAGGACAATACGGGTGCTCTGCGCCCCGCCGGAAGCGTACGTACTGATCGCATGCTCGCCGTCGACACAGCCCTTCGCAACGTTCTCGGCCTCTGACCCCAACACGACAGCCCAAAAAAGCCCAGGCAAATGCCCGGCAGAATCTCGTACTTCAACAAGGGGCATCCTCACGTCCGCAGCTTCGCGCGGCCTTTCACCATCACCCCCAAACGCGGGCAACACACCCCAATCAACAAGCTCTCTTCCCCGCGCCGAAAATTCCGAATTCCGAATTCCGAACTCCGAATTCACACCGTAACCCGCGCCTCCGGCAAGAACTCGTTGAAGAACGCCCGAAGCTCTCTCTCCCGTCCCAGCTTCGCCAAACCCTCGAATCTCTTCAGCGCAGCCACGACCTTCCGATCATCATATGTGCTGATGGTGCCGATGAAGATCTTCGGGTGTCTGGTCTTGGCGATGTTCTCACCCTCAGTGTTCAGCTCCTCGAACAGCTTCTCGCCCGGCCGCATGCCGGTGAAGACGATGTCGATGTCGTCAAACGGCTTGAGCCCAAAGAGCCCGATCATGTCCTTGGCCATGTCGAAGATTCGCACCGGATCACCCATGTCCAGCACGAAGATTTCGCCACCCTCACCCATCGCGCCCGCTTCGAGCACGAGCTGCGCCGCTTCGGGGATGGTCATGAAGTACCGCACCATATCCGGGTGGGTCACTGTTACAGGCCCACCGTTGAGGATCTGCTCCCGGAAGAGCGGGATCACCGAACCCGCGGATCCCAGAACATTTCCAAAGCGCACCGACACGAATCGCGTCGGGTAGCGTGGGTTGAGGTCCTGCACGGCGAGTTCGGCCACTCTTTTTGACGCCCCCATTACCGAGGTCGGCCGCACCGCCTTGTCGGTCGATATCTGGATGAATGCCTCGACATCGGCCTCTCCCGCAACCTCACCGAGGCTCCTCGTCGCGAGGATGTTGTTCTTCACGGCCTCGGTGGGATTCGATTCCATCATTGGCACGTGCTTGTGAGCCGCCGCGTGGATGACGACCGACGGTCTGTAGCGCTGCATCAAATCCCGCATCAGCTCACGGTCAACAACGTCGGCTACCAATGGAACAATGGCCAGTTCCGGCCACGCCCCACGCAGCTCGCGATCGATGTCGAAGAGTACGAACTCTGCCCGCTCGACGAGCAACAGAGTACCGACTCCAAAACGCGCCACCTGACGGGCGAGCTCGGAACCGATAGACCCCCCCGCGCCGGTCACCATCACCGTTTTACCGGCAAGGAATTGCTGAAGCTCACCCTCATCGAGGTTCACCGGATCCCGTCCCAGCAGATCCTCGATCTCGACGTTGCGGATGGCGCTGATCTCGACCGATCCGCTCAGGATCTGGTAGAGACCGGGGATGATCTGCGCCTTGACCGGCACACTCTCGCAGATCTCCACGATACGTCGGATGTCGGTTCGCGAGGCCCGCGCAATCGTGATGACGACGTGGTCGATACCGAGTTCCTGCACTAACCGCGGAAGG
>CBDTWX010000460.1:0-4802 GCA_965364305.1 uncultured Thermoanaerobaculia bacterium | reverse complement strand
AAGCTACGGTAGCGTCTGGCTGTGGCAGGAGGGCTATCGCGGTCTGCTGACGGACAACCGCTGGTACTGCATCGAGCAGTACGTCAAGATGAACACCCCGACGGTCAATGACGGCGTCCTTCGCGCCTGGGTCGACGGACGGCTCGCCTTTGAAAAGACCGACCTGCGCTTCCGCGACGTCGACTCCCTCAAGGTCGAGGAGGTGTGGATGAACGTCTACCACGGCGGTACCGCGCCCTCGCCGCGCGACCAGCACCTCTACATCGACAACCTGGTGATCGCGTCGAGCTATATCGGTCCCATGCGTGATCCGTATCAGATCTTCGTGGACGGATTCGAGTCCGGATCGATATCCGAATGGTCGGTGGCGGTGCCGTAGCGCACCATTTTCTGCACGTGCTCAGGCTAATGTGGTAGCAGAAGCCGGGGATGCACGGTGCGTTGGAGGCGTGACCATGAACGGTCCTACTCGAGGGAGCCAAACAGCGCGGTCGGTTGGTCGCTGCGTCTGGATTGGAGCGGTCATCGTGTCGATGGCGCTGACCGCCGCTGCCGACGAGCTATGGGTCGACCGCAACTCGCTTGGCGGCGTGTGCGACGACGGGCGCACTCGAACGCAGGTGAGCGAAACGACGCCGTGGTGCACCCTGGGCACCGCCGGCAGTGCAGTTCTCCCCGGCGATATCGTGCACGTCCGGGCGGGTGACTATACCGAGGTCCAGACCTGCGGCGTCTGCAACGACAATTCCGTGCTCCAGGTGGTGGTCAGTGGCACCACCGCGGAGCACATCCGTTTCGAGGCCGAATCCGGCGAGCTCGTGCGAATCACAGGTGCGGGCGGCGCGACCCACGGCGTGCAGATCATCGAGACCTATGACGGCAGCGTGGTACCGCGCTTCGTCGAGGTCGCCGGATTCGAGATTCGCGGTTTCCCGGGAAACTGTGTGGCCGTGAAGGAAACGTCCGATGTCGTGCTCTCCGACCTCGAGGTGACCCAGTGTGCCGGCGGGGCGGTCGAGCTCCACCGCTCGGCGCGAGTTACCGTTGAGGGCTGCCGCGTACACCACAACGCCCTTGGTGGCTGGACCAGCGCCATCGACCTCTACCTGTGCGAGGACGGAAACGTCGTGCGCGGCAACTTGGTGTGGGCCAACACCGACATCGACCCGCGCAATTCCGAGGGTCACGGCCTCACCATGGACTACTGTGAGGAGCTCGGCGGCGCGATCATCGAAAACAACGTCATCTGGGGCAACGAGGGGTGGTGCATGGCCATCTATCACTCGGACGGCGCCACCATCCGCAACAACACCTGTTGGCAGAACGGTCTCGGTCGCACCGGCACCGGTGAGGTGTCGCTGCTCGGCGAGGACGCGGCGATCCACAACAACATCCTGGTGTCGCGGGACGGTGCGAAGGCGCTCAACATCCGCGACACCGATCCGCAGTCGATCGATCTGGCGACGATCAGCTCGGACTTCAATATCGTCTGGTCGCCCACCCACCAGGACGTGGTGGGATGGCCGCAGTGGAACATCGGATCTCTCGCCGAGTATCAGGCCGCCAACTCCCAGGGATGGGACGCTCTATCCCTCCAGCTCGATCCACTGCTGGTCAATCCGGGTGCCGCCGATTTCGCGCTGCTGACGGCCTCGGCAGCGGTCGATTCCGGGGACGGCGGTCACGCCGCCACGGCCGACGTAACGGGCGTCGTCAGGCCACTGGACGGTGACGGTGACGGTCTCGCAGTGGTCGACCGGGGCGCCTTCGAGCTCGTGCCGGCGGCGATGATCTTCGCCGACGGCTTCGAGACGCGCGACACCGACCGGTGGTCAGCCGCCAGTCCGTAGCCCACATCTCCTCGCATCGTGCCCTCGCAACGCCGCCGCCATCGTGCGCCGTAGAACCGCCAAGCTGCAGTGTCGCTGCGGGTCGGTTTGCCCCGGGTTGTGTGGCGGTTCGACTCGAGCAGCGCTCAGGCTCGCGACGAAAACCCAATGACTCGGGTGATCGTGAACTGGCGCGGTTCTTGCTGTGGGAATCGTTGAGGATTTCTTGTCCGGTGCCTCGCCTGGGTCGCCACCCCACCCCACCATTTCATCGGCGGGTCGGCGGCCAATCCGTCAACCGGATCGGAACAAAGGAGGCCCGACATGAAGAGAATCGTGCAGTTCATCGCCGTCACGCTGGCTATCACCGCGGGGGCGGTCGCCTTCGGCCACCACGCCGCCGAAGGCATCGTCGACGAGGAGATCTACGAGATGATCGACGCAATGGTCGCCGATACGCCCCACGGTGAGATGACCCTCGACGACCTCGGCGGTGGGATGACCGAGATCGTGATCGACAGGATGATGATCAGATCTTTGGAAAACCTCATCGATGACGGTCTGCTCACCTACGCCTCGATGCTCGATGGCGACGTCACGGTCAGCATCACCTTCGACGGTCCGCGCGACGTGTCGATGTTCATCCTCCAGGAAGAGTAGACACCATCACCCGCACGCCGGCTGGCCCGTCAGGGTCGGCCGGCAATTTTCAGAAGGAAGATGCGAGGAGCAGCCGACGCCGGTCATGCCTTCAGAGTTGCCGAAAACGATGCGATTCCGGAAACGAGGGCCCACCGTGGATTGCGGCCGATGCCGGGCGGAAGTAAAATGTCAGAAAGATAAATGGCCCAGGCTCAACAGTCTCAAATCTGTTCCTGACAGAGAAAGGGGTCCTCGATGGCCACCTCGCGTGCCGGTGTCTCGCTTCTCCCGATTGCGTTCATTCCCGCAGCGTTTCTTTCCACCGTCACTGCGGGAGCGGCCACGTTGACCGTCTGCCCGTCCGGTTGTGATCACGTCACGATCCAGGCGGCCGCCACCGCAGCCGATCCCGGCGACACGATCCAGATCCTGTCGAGCCTTCCCCACACGGAGGGCGACATCTCGCTGACCAAGAACCTGACAATCGAAGGCCTCGGCATCAGCACCACGATCATCCAGGCGGATGCGACCGCTGGGGCGGCGACGGTCCCGGTCTTCGTGGTGACCAACGGGGCGACCGTCACGATGCTTGACCTGTCTGTCCGCTACGGTGTCGGCTCGGACGGGGGCGGGGTGGCTGTCCTCGATGGTGACGTCAGGCTCGAGGATGTTGCGGTGATCAGCAACGCGGCAACGGGCTCCGGAGGCGGGATCTGGGTCGCGGCGGCCGGCAGCCTCGAGACGATCCGCGCGACGATAGAGGACAACGTTTCAGAATCGAAGGGCGGTGGGGTGGCCGCCGAGGGCCCGGTCGAGATGACGGACACTGAGCTCATGAACAACTGGGCCCACAGATCTTCTGGCGACGTGTTCGGCGGTGCCATCTGGACGTCGGGCAACCTCACCATGCATTCGTGCCGGTGGGACTCCAACAATGTCGATGCCCCGGGTCCTGAGAGTGATGGCTACGGTGGCGGCATCTCCTTCCAGGGCCCGAGCCTTTTGATCGAGGACAGCCTCATCAAGGCCAACTCGATTTCCGCGGATCGCTCCGAGTTCGGAGGCAGTGTGTACCTCACAGGCACCGGCGCGGCCACCTTGCGGCGCAACACAATCAGATTGAGTACCGCCAAAGAAGGGGCCGGCATCTATTCGACGATCGAGACCCTCACAGTCGAGGACTGCACGATCTCCGACAACATCGCCGGATATTTCGGTGGCGGGATGCTTCTGTCTCCCCCGGGTTCGGGTGTCACTCGCGTCCTCTCCAGCACGATTGTTGGAAACGAGGCGGAGGAAGGTGGCGGCCTCTACCTTTCGGCACCTGCCAGGATCGTGATCACGAACTCGACCATCAGCGGCAACACCGCAACTGACAACGGCGGCGGGATCTACGCGTTGTCCACCGGTTTCGAAATTGCCAGCAGCACGATGACTGACAACACCGCCGACGAGGACTCCGACGGATTCGGCGATGGAGGGGGGATCTTCATCAACAGCAGCGAGTCCGCCGAGCTGCGCAACTCGATCATCGCCTCCAATCACGACGCGTCGGTTTCCCCGTCGCCCCAGGCGCCGGACTGCGCCGGAAACGTGCAGTCCGCCGGCTACAACCTGATCCGCACCCTCGGTCTTCCCCTCGCCGCGTGCACGATCACGGGCGACACCACCAGCAACCTGGTGGGAGCAGATCCGCTCCTGGAAGCTTTGGCCGACAACTGGGGGCCGACCGAGACCCACGCCCTGGGTCCAGGCAGCGCGGCGATCAACGCCGGCAACCCGGCCGGCTGTCGCGACCCGGATGGCGCACTCCTCGCCGCCGACCAGCGCCACGCTCTTCGTCTGGATCGGTGCGACATCGGCGCCTTCGAGGTCGGCGCCTACTTCGAACCGTTTTTCGCGGACGGATTCGAGTCCGGATCGACCTCCGCATGGTCGACATCGGTACCTTGACGCTTCAGAGTGACCTCAACGCATTGTTGTGGAAATCTGGTCGCGCGTGGTGCCGTATGCGCAGTCAGCAAGGAGACTCATCAGGACCAGCGACAGATGACCGAGGCAGTGACAGCATCCAGAGGCAGGGGCAGTTGACAGTGGCAGCCTCAGAAAGCAGGTACAGCGGCCGTGACAGTCGTCGGCAGCAGGTAGAGCGCATTCATCAGAATCGGCGGCCGCGGCGAGAACAGTGAATGTTTCACCCACCCACCCAAGGAGAAACCGCAGATCACGCAGATAGACGCAGATCCCGTCGCTTCCATGTGTTTGGATAGAGCATTCACTAGCCCGTACTTCTCACCAGGCGTCTACTACGGACGGCGAATCACGGCGTCC
>CBDTWX010000459.1:0-4809 GCA_965364305.1 uncultured Thermoanaerobaculia bacterium | reverse complement strand
CCCGTTGGACGTCCGACAACTCGGTACGACTGCTCGCCGATCCGCGCGACGCCTGGCAGGCGCGAGTTGAGCTCGCCCAGAGTGCTCGCCACCACATCCTGATCAGCACCTTTTCCTGGCACAACGACACCTCCGGCAAGAACTTCCGCGACATCCTGATCGATGCCCTCGAAGAGCAAAAGGCTGACGGCGGTAATCTGACCATCAAGGTGTTGGCGGACGCCTCGGCGCTGTTCCAGTTCAGCAGGATGTTCAGCTCTCTCGAACGACGGGGAGCACGAGTCCGTGGATACAATCGCTCGACGTGGGGCCTGACGCCGCTGTACGACGGGCGAATGCACGACAAGATATTTATCGCCGACGGGCGGACGGCAATCCTCAGTGGTCGCAACTTCTCGGACGACTACTACGATCTCGACAACTGGTGGTTCGATCTCGGGGTTCTGGTCGAGGGTTCCGCGGTCGAAGATCTTCAAATGATCTTCCTCAAATCGTGGGAGTTCACCGAGTTCAACCGCAAGGCCGGGAGATTCCTCCTGCCGCAGGAGATGCTGCTCGACGAGCTCAAGGTTTTTTGGCGAACGGGGCGATTTCCGAACGGCAACAGCCCCCTCGAAAAGTTCATGACCACTGCGTACTTTCCCGGTCGCGACAAAGCTCCGGGTTCGCGCTCGGTGGCGATTCTCTACGACAACCCGTTCATGAGGCGGCGCGCGGCCACGGTCGACCTGTTGGTCGCGTTGGCAGAACGAGCCGAGGACCGGATCGACCTGATGACGCCGTTTCCGAACTTCGACGCTCCGTTGACCGACGCCTTGGTCGCGGCCGAGGACCGCGGCGTCTCGGTGCGTCTCTTCACCAACGGACGCGAGGCGGCGATTCGAGGCGGTCCGTTTTTGCTCGCCGCCTATCCCACGCTCATCCGTCTCATCGAGGCCGGAGCCGAGATCTGGGCATGGCAGGGAAACTCGACGCTCGTTCGCCGGATCGAAGATGCGGGATGCCGTCCCGAGCTGATGCCGCCGATCGCTCTCCACGGCAAGATGGTTCTGGTGGACGACGAGCTGGCGATCATTCACTCCTCCAACTTCAACATTCGTTCGACGTATTACAACACCGAGGCCGGGGTGGCGGTCCTCGACCACCGCTTCAACCGGGAACTGACCGAGCTCCTCGATGATCTGATCGAGTTTCACGACGTGGAAATCGACTGTCGCAACGGCAACGGGAGCCCCTCGATTCCGGAGCTGGTGCGCTTGCTCGGCCCCGAGGACATTCCCAAGATGCGCGAGGAGCTCGGTGGCAAGCAAGAATTCCTCGACGCCTGGAGCGTAGCGTGGTGAGCTTGCGTGCTCGGCTTCTGGCGGCGCTGCCGTTGGTGCTCGCGGTGCTTCCCGTGACCGGTCTGGCGGGCGATACGATCGATCTCGATGGCTGGCATCAGGAGCTGATCGATGCGCTCGGTGAGGCGCCGGAGGAGGAAGGCGACCGACGGCCGACGCTCGGGATCTTTCCGACCCTCGGGGCCGCCATCGGGCCTCCGAACTGGGCATCCGCCCAGGGGCACGCCTATCTTTCATTCAGCGACGGCAAGACGTTCTCGATCTATGGCGGCTATGGTGTGGAATGGGGATCGAGGGCAGACGCTCGCATCCTCACCCTCGGGTGGGGAGGGGTGCGGAGCATACCGGTCGCCTCGAGGCAGACCGGGTTCCACGGCAAATTTCTGCGCTACCGGAGATGGGACGACGAGGATCACGGAATCCACCACGGGCTGTCATTTGGCACTGAGAGCGGAGTTGGCTTTGGCGCTCTCGCGTTCGAGGTCGGCGCCGCCAGGTCACAGCGGAACCACTGGCTGATTGTGGCCCAGGTGGCGCTCAAATTCGCCGCACCGATTCACATCCATCTGACGAAAAAACCCGACCCTTCCGCCGTTTCCACTCGTGATTCTCAGTTCTCAATTTTGGACTCTCAATTCCCCTCCGCCAATCAGTGATTGGCCTGTTCTTGACGCGTTTGCCGGAGCCGAAACGCGCCGCCAGGAATTGAGAGCTCAAAATTGAGGCCGGGAGGGCGGGCGGAAAATTCAAAATTCAAAATTCAAAATTCGAAATTGAATCCTGGGGCGGGCGGGCGGCATTCCGAATTCCGAATTCCGAACTCAAAAAATCTCACAATCAGCATGGGTCCACCCGGGGGGGAGGGTGGGCATTCCTAATTCCTCATTCCTAATTCCTCATTGCTTCGCTATCCTCTGTCGGTGTTCCTCCGTCTCCTCCTCCTGTTCACGATCGTTCCACTGACGGAGCTGTATCTCCTTGTCAAGCTGGGCACGGTTGTCGGCGTGGCGCCGACGGTGGGGCTCGTCATCTTGACTGGAGTTCTCGGTGCATGGCTCGCTCGAGTCCAGGGTCTGGGGGTCTTGCGACGACTCGGGAAGGATCTCGACCAGGGTCGAATGCCGACTGAAGCCCTGCTCGATGGTCTGCTGATCTTGGTCGCGGGTGCCGTCCTATTGACACCCGGACTTCTCACCGATGCCATGGGCTTCTTTCTGCTCGTTCCGCAGGGAAGGACCGTGGTTCGCAAGATCCTGGTGGCCCGGTTCGCGGCTCGCTTCCACCCCACGGATCCGAACGTGATCGATGCGGAGTGGCGCCGGGAGGAGTGACCACGATGCCGACGGTGTCGTCCTTTCAGTGTACAATTGGGTCCACCATGAAAGAGAGTTGCCCATGATGGCTGCAACTGTGAATATCGAGATCTACGAGATCATGGCCGAGATTCTCATCACCGCGCGGCGAATCGTACACCGCGGTCTGATCAAGGTGTCAGGTCCGACCTGGTACGAGGTCGGATGTCCGTCCGGCACTTTCGAGCGTTTGGTGGCGCGCAAGGAAAACGAGCTCGAGATCGACCGTGTAGATCGCGATTACCAGGAGCTGATCGGGTACGCTTCGCTCGATGATCTTGCGGAGATTATCGAATACAACGAGGATCTCGCGAAGCTCCTCGAGGTGATCGCTCCGAAGCGCTCGACCATCGTCGAGATGTTTCGCGAGATCGAGGCGCTCCGGCTCAAGCTCGCGGCGGCGGCCCCGTTCGATGACGACGATGTGGAAACCCTGTACAGGTACCACTCGGACTTCCGAGACGCCCTCGATCGCCGCATGCAGAAAAAGGCCGAGAAGCCCGTGCCAGCAGAGTCCCCTCTCGAGACCGATCCCGTCATCGTGCGGCCTCCCGAGGCTGAAGAGAAGACAGGCGACGAGGTCGGAGATGAGGCGGCTGAGACCGATCTGCCGGCGAAGCAAGAAGATGAAGTGGCCGAGACCGATCGACCCTCGGAAAAGGATGAAGTGACCGAGATCGATCGGCCGCAGGAGGAAGAGGGTGAAAGCTCAAAGGAATTCATCACTGCGGTCACCGATTCGGATACGGCGGAGATCGACTTGGCGGATCTCTGGCGAGCCATGGCCGACGGCGACGACCTCGAGATCTTGCGTGTGATTCGTGGCGAGGTCATGCTGGTAGCCGAAGGCGTCCTGCACAATGACCTGCGGTGCGAGACACGGGTGTGGGACGAAGTCAAGTCCTCGGGTTGGTTCGACGGAAAGAAGAGCGATCTCGGCATCGAGCCGCTCGGAGAATTTTACTCGGTCGTCGAATCAGTTCGGGAGACCCGTCGTTCCGGGGGTGGTCTCGAAGCCATCAAGGCCCATCTCCAGGTCTCGGAGTTCTCGAAGCTCCTCCTGGCGCTGCGCGAGATGTTTCTCAAGCACGGAATCTAGGAGAATTCGGAATTCGGAATTCGGAATTCGGAATTCCCACCCGCCCACCCCAGGAATTTCAAATTTCGGATTTCGATCCGCCCGCTCACCCACCCCATGGATTCCTCGACTCGGCCATCGGGCCTCGCTCGGAATGACACCTTTTTCGCCACCCCGTTTGCTGAATCGCTCGAGGGCCTTCAAAGTGTCACCCCGACCGAGGAAGCGGAGCGACGTCACACTGTCATCCCGACCGAGGGAGCACAGCGACCGAGCGGAGGGAGCTATGGGAAAGGACGCGTTGCGTCCCTAGATGAACCTGGGCGGGTGGGCGGCATTCAGAATTCAAAATTCAAAATTCAAAATTCCTCATTCCGAGCTGATGTAGACGGCTCCAGGCGCGATGGTCTTCCCATGCGGCAGGTACTCGAGGCAGTGCGCCATCCACCCAGTCTGAATCGCCAGGCAAAAGGGAATCGGGAACGAGGTCACCGGGAGACCGATCGGGTGGTAGAGCAAACCCGTGATGCTGTCGACGTTGGCAAAGATCCCCTCCCCCCCGAGCTCTCCCTCGATTTCCTCGCGGAGGGCGAGGTAGGTGTGCCAGAGATTTTCGTCGCCCCGCTCGGTGAGCAACGCCTCGGCGTAGGGTTCGAGAGCGCGGACCCTCGGATCGGGGCACTTATAAACCCGGTGGCCGAAACCGGGGAATCGGTCTCCTCGCGTCAGCGCCTCTCGAACCCACCGGCGGGCGTGGTCCGGTCCATCCAGCCTTTCGAGCATCTGGAACGCGAGCTGGTTGGCGCCGCCGTGGCGTGCTCCCGACAGGGCGCCCATCCCAGCGAGGACCGCCGATCCGAGGTCCGCTCCGGTCGAGATGACGACCAGGGCCGCCAGGGCGGCGGCGTGGAGCCCATGCTCGGTCTGAACGATCAGGCTCGCCTCGAAGGCGCGCACCTCCGATTCCAGAGGGATTCGGCCAAGGGTCTGATAGAGAAAATTCGCGGCATAGCCGAGGTCGTCGCGCGGCGCCAGA
>CBDTWX010000458.1:0-4819 GCA_965364305.1 uncultured Thermoanaerobaculia bacterium | reverse complement strand
GAGATTCTGACATGTGACTGGAGTTCAGACGTGTGCTCTTCCGATCTGCTCGACAACGTGCTCGTTTCGCGGTGGAGCCCCAGCAAAACGAGCACGTTGTCGAGCTCTGAAGGGTCCATCGCAAAGTAGACGAGGTCCCCCGCGCGAATCTCATCATCACCAAAAGGCACCCGCCAGCGTCCATCGCGACGGATGGCGACCACGAGCATCGGCGTAGCCGGGAAGAGCAGCCGGAGATGCGACAGCAGCAAACCCGCAAACTCGCTTCCCGGTTTGATGTGGAAACCTGCCACCAGCAGCTTGCCGTCGAAAAAGGAGGCGACATCTACCGCGCCCGGAACCGGCAACAGAGAGAGGATCTTCTCGACAGCCGCCATATCGGGATTGATGGCAACCCGTTCTTCTCCGGGCTCACGAGCGATCCGACGGAAGCCCTCCTCGTGTCCGGGGTCGCGAAGACGAGCCGCGACTTTCGGCACCTTGAAGATGACCGATCCCACCAGCGCCACCACCATGTTGGCCTCGTCCGAGTCGGTCGTGGCAAGCAGCAGATCGGCGTTTTCGACGCCCGCATTCATCAGCACCGGTATCGTCGCGCCGTTCCCGCGAATTGTCTGAACATCGAGCCGCTCGTTGAGGTCGGCAATGAGCTCGCTGCTCTGCTCCACGAGGACCACGTCGTGGCCGTCGCCGGCCAATTTGGCGGCAAGGGTGGAACCTACCAGCCCGCCACCGACTACGACTACCTGCACGGGGCGCCTCCACTCAACCAATTCGCGTCGGGTACGTTGACTCGTTTGAGTACGGTCATTTCGGCGCAAGTTTACACAATCATCATCTGTGATGGGTGATATCAAACCCGACCTACGGCAAGGCACCGCCCACGATCCAACGTCGGTACAGCTCGAGCTCCGTCGGACGCAGCTTCTTCGATCCCGACAGGGTCCGAGGCATCCCCTTGCCTTCGGTTGCCGTGTGCTGGAGCTTGAGCCACAGGTAAGAATTCGTCGGATCGCCGGGCTCGACCAGGGCCATTTCTGGTCGCTGCACCGAGCGGCGACCAATCAACTCTCCGTATCCGACTCCCTCTTCGAGCACCAGCTCGGCCTTGGGTTCCTCCGACTCGTGGCAGCCGAGACAGTGAGCAATCACCAGCGGCTCGAGATGGGCCGCGTAGGAAACCGGCTCATCTTCCGGTACTGTTGGGACCGGCGTACCGCACCCGACAACGAGCATCACCCCGAGAGCCGTGGCAAGCCTCTTCACTTCGTCGCAACACCGGATTCTGACCGCATCATTTTTGGCAGCGGATCGTGCAGGCGGGGCGCCGGCACCACCCGGCTCCGCCGATGGCTTCGCCGTGGTAAACGTCGAAGAAGATGCTTGTGACGGCATAGCGCGCAGCGTGGAGCCGCAACCTGCAGCCGTCTCGGCTGCACAGCAGAAAGAAATGACGTGATACTCAACTGCATGTTCCGGCTGGACCTAACGGGAACGCCTGATGAGCCCGAGCCGGTTGGCGCAGTCGATTCGAACATCGAGCGGTGCCTCGACCCGCACGTGGCGGACATTGCGGCTCTCCCAGATTGCTTCGTGGCTGTTGAGCCAGTCCCAGTCGATTCTGCCCTGGCCGTCGGCCTCCACCGACATGTAGAGCACTTGATGGCTCAGCAGCCGGTGAAAGAAGTGCGTGCCGTGGCTGAGGCTGGTAGGAGCGTCGGGCAACGTCGCCTCGACGATCACCCTGGCGGCCGAGATCTGACCCCATTTCACCGGCACCCCAAATCGATCGTCGGTGGTCCCCCAACGGCCGAGACCGACGAAGATGCCCTTGCGTCCCTCCTCGACGAGGCCCCGGTTCACTGCGTCGAGCTCCGAAGCCATCATTCGCGTGAGGCCGCGGTCGAAATACTCCGGTCTCAGGTAGACCACATCCGTCAGATCGTTCCGAGAGCCGTGACCGAGGCAGTTGTCCGAGGCGACCACGATGTCGTCGGATCTGAGATCTTCCTCTTCCACGGGAGACCGCTCACCCGGGGTCAACATCGGCCGAACCTGGAGGACGGCGAGCTCCATCGGGAGACCATGGTCGGGATCGAGGTTCGCGGCGATCTCGATCTCCGCCTCTCCATTGTTGATGTTGCAGGCGAGTTCGAGCAGACGCTCGACGGTCGGGGTGAATGGAATGGTCCGCGACTCGAGCAGGGGCGCAAAGGTCAGGGCGCGGGGACCGCGGCCATCGACCCCCGAACGCAGCCGATCTGACTCGGCATCGTAGGTCGAGGCGAGAAACGTGAGCGTACCGTCGGTCTCCGCATCAATGAGACCCGAACGAATCAGACAGGCGGTCTCGAGCAAGGGGTCGGGCGCCGGCGAGTCCCCTACGTTCACCGCCCAAAAGCTGGTCTGCGTGTACTTGAGCAGATCGCCGGTGCTTTTGAAGGGCGGTGGGGCGGTCGCCCGGTGGGGGCAGTAGTTCCACACGTGGTCGCCATCCGTAATGCTCTTTCCGAGACCGAGGGCCAAGGCCACCACGCCGTCCTCGCGCTCGTTGCCGGGGACCGGATAGTGGTTGTACGAACGGGCAACCGCTGAAAGCGTCGGGTAGAAGCGCCCGTCATGGCGTTTGCCGAAGATCTCCTGGACCACAATCGCCATTTGCTCGGCATCATCGGCAAGCCCCGCAGCCCTTCGCGACACGACCGCACCACTGAAAAAGGTGGATGCCCACGCGAGCTTCAAGGCACCTGAAAAAAAGCGGTACCGCGCCTCGAGGTCGTCCTCGTTGTTGGGGATCATCTTCGAGGTGAAGATGCCTGCGAAAGCCCGGTCATGGGACGACTCGAGGTAGCTCGACGGCCGAAGAACGAGGGGGTCCGTCATGACCGCGAGCATCTGGTGAATCTCATCTCTGGCGCCAGCCGGCAGCTCGCCGCCCTGAAACTGGCGCGCGATTCTGCTGTCGGGGAGCTCCTCGCGGGTGATTTTCCAGAGTCCGTTGCGCTCCATGAAGGCCGAAAAGACATCGGTGGCAATCACCACCGTCCGCGGCACGGTCACCGAGACTCCCTCGAAGTCACCCTCCTCGAAGCGCGGCAGAATATCCTCGCGAATCTGCCGCAGACCAGATGCCTTGCCGCCGAGCTCGCCAGAACCGATCACGGCGAAATCGGATTCCGAACCAAAGGTCTTGGGGTCGAATCGCGCCACGGTGGGGCTCTCTGTGTTGCTCATGGGCGGAGATTCGCGCGTTCGCCGCGCTGTGTCAACACCTCGACCGGATTTTCCGTCGAGAAAACCACTCTCCATCCCGTAATCAGCCACATACTGCCGCCCTCGTGGATGTCCACGCATCCTGCATATTGAATCGTGCGCCGAATGAGATTCCGAATTCAACTACGATTTCGAGCACGAGCGCGAGGACGTGCAGGTTACTGGGGAGGGCGGGTGGGAGTTCAAAATTCAAAATTCAAAATTCAAAACTGACAGCGGGTGGGCGGGCAGACAAATGTGCGATTCAGATTCGTACGATCATCGCCGCCCAGTGGAAGCCGGCGCCGAACGCTGTCAAGAGCACGAGATCGCCCCTCGTGATCCGGCCCTGATTGCGGGCCTCCCAGAGGGCGAGGGGCACCGAGGCGGATCCAGTATTGCCGTAATGCTGGACGTTGACGGCCAGCTTGTCCTCCGGAATTTCGAGCTGTTTTTGGAGCGAGCGGATGATCCTCAAGTTGGCCTGGTGCGGCACCACGAGCGCGAGCTCATCCACACCGATACCAGCCTGCGTCAGGACCTCCCTGGATGCCGCGCCCATCCTCGTGACGGCCTCCCTGAAGACCTCCCGCCCCTTCATCACGATGTTTCTGTGTTCTTTGCGTCGCACACGATCAAGGGTGATCGGACGCCGAGACCCACCCCCCTCGAGGGTCAGGATTCCGGTCTGCGCACCATCGGTGCCGGCGGTGAATGCGAGGATCTCGCCTGCTTTTTCTCCCGCTCCGACCACCGCAGCGCCGGCGGCATCGCCAAAGAGCACGCAGGTGGTTCGATCGCTCCAGTCCATGATCCGAGTCAAGAGCTCGACGCCGATCAGCAGGACTTTCTTCCCACCCGATCCCACTCTCGATCGAGCCACGTCGAGACCGAGGACGAAGCCCGCGCAGCCACTGCCCGCAAGATCGAATGACGGCACCTCACGTGCACCGAGTCGCTGCTGGACGAATGGCGCGGTGTCTGGAATGTAGACCTCCGGTGTGTCTGTGGCGACAATGATCTCGTCGATTTCGGCAGCCGTCACGTGGCCATCCGCCAGGGCTCGTTCGGCGGCGGCCACCGCCAGATCAACCGTCGTCTGATCGTCCGCCGCGATCCGCCTCGTCTTGATGCCCGTTCTGGAAGTGATCCACTCGTCGGAGGTGTCGACGTACTCCGCCCAATCGTCGTTGGTCATCACCCTCTCGGGCACGTAGGCGCCGAGGCCCATGATGCCGATACGATTTTCCGCCATCCGCTCTGCACCTCCTTTTCCAAGAGTGTAAACCCAACCCGCCCTTCCCGCCGCTGCCCGACGGTCGTGCTCGTGCTCGTGCTCGTGCTCTTGCTCGATGAAACAGATGCTAGGCGCTCGATGTTCGATGCTGTATCTACCGACTCACCTCAAGGTAAGAATTCAACGTTCGGCTCATCCGGGAAAACGTGAGGTCGAGAGAGGCGGAGAGCTAGCGATCAGGTTCAGGGGCAGGAATCAGCAACAGCGACAGATGGCAGGGGCAGTGGCCAGAGTGTGTGAGGCCGTTGTGGTCACCTCCGGGTCGTTCAA
>CBDTWX010000457.1:0-4823 GCA_965364305.1 uncultured Thermoanaerobaculia bacterium | reverse complement strand
CCATCGAGCCGAGGGTGACCGCCAGGCCGAGAACGAACCAGATGCCGCCGACGAGAAACACCAGACCGACCAATGTGCTCTCTGCAAGCTGGGCCTGCCACAGGCTGGGTACCGCGAAACCTAGAATCAGACTCCAGGCGGATAGAAAAACGACGAGAAAGAGCGGGTTGATCGTGGGTTCTACGCCGGGCCGGAGGTGGTTCCGGGCGCCCGATACAATCAGGATGGCGAATAACGCCTTCGCGGCCAGGTAGACGATCAATGCAGCCCGATCGCCGTTAGGGGAAATGTCAGTGTACGCGTGGACGAAGACCGCCATCAAGGCCACCGCGTCGGCCAGCCACGCCAACGTCCACAGCCTGACCTCGCGAAGCTTCACCACCTGTCCGAGAAGGAGGAAATACCCGAAAAGGCACACAACCACGGCAAACTGAACCGCGATCGACAGACGGTTGAGCACGACGGCGACTTCTTCCATGTGCCTCCCACCTCACTATACACGCGACGCTGAACGAGCTTAAAACGTTTGGATGTTAAAGTTTAGACAACGGATATGTCGGGGGAAAGGAGAATTCGGGTGGGTGGGCGGGTGGATCGAGCATTCAGCATCGAGCATCGGGGGGGAGGGCGGATGCTATCCTCAACCCTGCCATGTCTCCCCGCCAGACTGTCTCCGCTGCGGGCTGTGCCGAATTGATTCGCGAGGCCGGCGACGTTGTTGCGTTGACCGGAGCGGGGATCTCGACCGCGGCGGGGATCCAGGATTTTCGCGGTCCGCAGGGTCTCTATGTCACCCGGCAGTACGATGCGGAGAAGGTCTTCAACATCGCCGCGTTTCGAAGCGACCCGGCCCCGTTCTACGAGTTCACCCGTGACCTCCTCGGCACCATTCACGACATCGAGCCCACCGACGCTCATCGTTTTTTGGCACGTTTGGAAAGGGAAGGGACCTTGTCGGCGGTGGTTACACAGAACATCGACTCGCTGCACCAGAAAGCGGGCTCCGAGAATGTGGTGTCGGTCCACGGCGACTACTGGACGAGCCACTGTTTGGATTGCGGAGAAACCTTCGAGCTCAGTGCTCTGGAGGAGATGGTGCGTGAGCGCGATGTCCCACGTTGCAGGTGCGATGGTGTCATCAAACCGAATGTCGTCTTCTTTGGCGAGGCCGTCCACGACCTTGAACGCGCCGCAGCCGTCATCGCCCGCTGCGATCTCTTGCTCGTGCTTGGTTCGTCCTTGATGGTCTATCCGGCCGCCTTCCTGCCCGAACAAGCGGGAGGCAATGTGGTGGTGATCAACAAGGGCGAGGTCGGACTCCAACCGACACCAAATCGGTACTTTGTCGACGCCGACCTCGACGAGTTCCTGGGCCAGGTAGCACAGCACCTCGACAACGGCAACGGTAGCGGGTTCGGGCTCGAAAAACCGCCCTTCGTGTCCGAGCGTTAGGAAGGTCTCCTCGAGCGGGGGACCGATGCGGCTGCCGCCGGGGAATCGCTCATCGGCAGCGAGGTGCGGCGGATTCCGTCGTGCGCGTGGAGTGCGGCGGCCACCGCGCCTGCGGTCGGCACCAGCCCGATCTCTCCGACCCCCTTCGAACCGTATCCGCCGACCCCGTCTTCCACCTCGACCAGGATGACGTCGATGGGCGGGGTCTGCGCTGCACGCAGAATGCCGAGGTCGCGAAGATTGAGGGAATCTGGAACACCTCCGGTGCATGGGAAATCCTCGGAGAGGGCGTAGCCGAGACCCATGTGGACGCCACCCTCGATCTGACCCGCGCAAAGCTGAGGGTTGATCGCTCGGCCGACGTCGTGGGCCGCGATCACCCGCTCGATCGTCCCGTCGTCGGACAGGATCACAACCTGGGTGGCGTAGCCGAAAGCCATGTGGGTCACCGGGTCGGTCACATCGGCGCCGGGGGTGGTCGTGAAGTCACACACGTACTCGCCGTTGAACCGTCGACCTGCGAGTTCTGTGAGCGAGGATGTCGAGAGTTCGCCAGCGAGTTGACGTGCCGCGATCTGTCCCGCGGCGGTGCACAGGGCGGTGGCGCGGGACGCAGTGGTCATTCCGCACTCGATGTCGGGTTGACTGACGGTTCGGACGGTCATGATTTCAGGTCGAAGCCCGGTTTCCTGGCACACGACCTGTCGCAGAATCGTGTGCAGACCCTGGCCCATCTCGGTGTAGCCGGTGAGCACCTCGAGGCGGCCGTCCGGCATCACCTCGATGGCGACTCGCCCGACGTCCTCCATGCCGTTGCCGATACCGGTGTTTTTGATGCCGCAGGCGATACCTGCGATCGGGGCTGATTTGTAGACCTCTCGGACGGCCTCGAGCGTCTGTCGGATCCCGCAGCTTTCGTTCATCCTCTGACCGGTGGCAAAGCGGTCGCCCGGCAAGAGAATGTTGCGCTCTCGAATGTCATATCCGTCGACACCGACCTTTTCGGCGATCATGTCGAGCACACCCTCGATTGCGAAGGAAGCCTGGTTGGCGCCGAAGCCGCGCATCGCGCCACAGGGAGGATTGTTGGTGTAAACGGTGCGAGCCTCGACATCCACGTTCGGAACTCGGTAGGGTCCGCAGGAGTGACCGGCCGCTCTCTCGAGGACCTTGGCTCCGACCGATGCATAGGCGCCGGTGTCGCCGACGATTCGCGCCCGGACCGCGGTGAGCCGCCCTTCGGCGTCCGCTCCCGCAGTGTAATGGAGCGTGATCGGGTGTCGTTTGGGGTGGATCCGCATTGACTGCTCGCGGGTCAGCACGACGCGAACTGGACTTTGCAGCAGCCATGCCGCAAGGGCGGCGTGACCTTGGACCGACAGGTCCTCCTTGCCACCGAAGGCGCCGCCGTTGGAGACGAGCTCGACCTCGATCTGCTCGGAGTCGAGCCCCAGGATTGCGGCGATCTGTTGGCGATCGTCGTGCACCCCCTGACCCTGCGACCAGACCTTGAGCCGGCCGTCACCCTCGGGCACAGCGAGACAGGCCTCGGGTTCGAGGAACGCGTGCTCGATGCGCTGTGTCTCGAAGGTCTCGTTGACGATGTGCGCCGACGTCGACAGGGCGGATTCCACATCCCCTCTGGCAAATGCGCAGACCTCGAGCAAGTTGCCTCCGGAGTGGAGGGGTGGTGCGTTCGGGGCGAGCGCCGCATCCGGTGTGTCCACCGGATCGAGGACTTCGTATTCGATCGACATCGACTCGGCGGCTTTCCGAGCGCGGTGTTGGGTGTCGGCCACGACCACCGCCAGCACGTCACCCACATATCGGGTCGTTTCTCCCTCGGCCACGAGCAGTGGCCAGTCGTTGACGATCAACCCGTGATTGCGGGCGCCTGGAATGTCCCGTGCTGTCAGGACGCCTGCCACCCCCGGCATCTGCAAGGCACTCCCCGCATCGATCTTCAGGACCCGGGCCCGCGGATGCTCGGAGAGAACGAGCGCGCCGTGCAACATGCCGTCGATTCTCATGTCGGCCACGAAGTTCTTCTCACCAAGGGTCTGTTCGCGACCCATGTAGCGGTCCTGCGACGCGCCGATTCCCCCGCTGACGGTGTTTTCCGAACCCCGCTCCAGACCGTAGTTCTCACCGAAGAAGTTCGGCCGGCGCGACGGGCCGTCGCAGACATCCCCGCCTTCAGCCGATGCATCCCCGGCAGTCTGGATGGCATCGACGATGCGGTTGTACCCTGTACAGCGGCAGAGGTGGCCGGCGAGGGCCCGGGTGACGCGTTGGCGGTCGCCGGTCAGATTCCGGTTGAGCAGATGCGCGGCACGCATGGCGATGCCGGGTGTGCAGAAGCCGCACTGCACCGCGCCCTCGCGGACAAACGCGTCGGCGAGAAGCTGACGTTGCCGTTCGGGGAGACCTTCCAAGGTCACGACCTCGCCGTCGGCGACCTTGGCCGGGTCGAGCTGACAGGCGAGGGATGGCTTGCCGTTGAGCAGGATGGTGCAGCAACCGCACACGCCCTGGGGGGCGCAGCCGTCCTTTGGCGAGGAGATCCCACAACACTCTCGAAGCACCTCGAGGAAGTGCATTCCATCGTCGTAGGTGACTGTCTGAGGTTGTCCGTTGAGGCCGAATGTGACGTCCGGCACGGTCAGTCCCGTTGGTTCCGTACGGCCACGATCTCAGCGGCGATGCTGACGGCGATCTCCTCGGGTGTGTGGCTTCCGATGGGGATTCCGATCGGGGCGCGGACCGACTCGAGAGCGGAGTCCGCAATCCCGTCGGCCTTCATGGCCTCGAACATCTGCCGGATTTTTGCCTTGCTGCCAAGGACGCCGAGATAAGCCAGATCCTTGTCGAGCAGCCGTTCCAACGCGAGACGGTCGTGGTTGTGGCCATAGGTCATGATCGTCACCCACGAACGATTACCGTCAGGAACCTGGCTGCCGAGATCCTCGTAGTCCACGACCCGCTTTTCGTGGGCCCAGCGATTGGCCTCCATTGTGGGCAACTCATCCCGGTTGTCGAGCACGGCAATGCGGAAGGGGAGGGTGGCCATCAACCGGGAAAAGGCCAACGATACGTGCCCACCACCGACGATGGTGAGGGTGTCGAGGAGACCGACCGGCCCGGAGTAATCCCACGTTTCGCCAACCTCAGCAAACAGATGGGGGCTGGCAGCCCCGGGGGAGAAGCTCAAACCGGCGGGAGAGATACCGAGGGTGCCGGTGCGGTGGTCGGAGAGAGTCTTCACGAGCGATGCGAGGGGTTCCTCGTCCTGGGCCCTCAACGCCATGACGGCGAATACCTGGAGACCCGAGCACAAGGTGCCGCCCTCGCTGGGGGTATGGCGGAAATGG
>CBDTWX010000456.1:0-4829 GCA_965364305.1 uncultured Thermoanaerobaculia bacterium | reverse complement strand
CGGCATAGACTTCGAGCTCCTCCGCCAGCCCTACATGATTCACCTCCACCCAAATTACCCCCCTCTCTGGCCCGCCCTCCTTGCCTGGGGGGCGATGATTGCGAGGTCTATGCCGTGGCTCGCAGTTCCGTCACTGACCTGGGTCTGTCTGACCGCCGCAGCAGCGATCATCTATTCGGTGCTCGATTCCAGGCTCGGCGCACGTGCGGCCGCTGCTGTGGCATGCCTCTGGTACGCCGTGCTGAGCACGATGATGGTGACTTCCTTCTCGGGCGGCAATGCCGACGGCCCCCTGGTGCTTTTTCTAACGGTCGCGCTGGTCGTGATTCTGGCCGAAACGGATGATGAACCGCCCACCCTCCGCTGGCTCGCCGCCATCGCGCTCGCAGGCGCCGTCTTTACCAAGAGCGAGGGCGCCGTCGTCGCCTCATTGATCGTTGCCGGGACTGCGGTCCGCGATCTCGTCTGGCGACGCCCGGCGGTCCTTCGGCGGACCGTCTTCCTGGCCACGCCGGCGGCGGCGATGGCCATTCTTTGGTTTGTCGTCCGGTTTGCGCATCAACTCCCACTCACCGATCCGATTCGCGAAACGATGTTCCGCATCAGCTTTGATCACATCGGGCTGATCCTTCGGGTCTGTGTCCGAATCCTCATCTCCGACGCGGCTGTGGTGGGTTGGCTCGTGCCACTGGTTTCTTTTCTCGTGATCCGACGCAGCAGCCTGACCCGCTCGCTGCCTGGCCTCCTGACGGCGGTCGGAATCCTCGTTTTTGCCGCCGGCTACTACCTCCACGCCACGGGTGACCCCCTCCAGTTGATCGTCTGGACCTTTCCGCGTCTCATTCAACCGGCGCTGTCGGCGTGGATTCTGGGTCTCGGTGTAGCTGCGTTTGCGGTCTCGGGGAAGCGTGAACCGGGGACACCCGTGGTCGAAGAGACGACTCGATGAGGCGACGTTTTCTCGAGCTCATCGTCGACCTCACCAGCCGGTGCAATATCCGCTGCGTGATGTGTCACTTCTCCTCGACCGACCAGCTCCGTTTCAAGCCCTTCGATCTCGAACCCAGGACGACCGGACAGATCGAGCTGGATGTCTTCCGTCACCTCGCCTCCGATCTGTTCAGGCGAACCCACACTGTCGTTTTTGGGTGCTCCGCCGAGCCCCTCCTGCACCCGGATTTTTCGGAAATTCTCCGCATTTCTCGCGAGCACCATGTACCCAAGATCTGCATACAGACCAACCTGCTCGCGCTCTCAACGGCGAAAGCGCGGGCGATTGCCGAAAACGAGGTCCACACGGTCTCTGTCTCCATCGACGGCACCACCAGGGATACCTATGAGCACATTCGTTCGGGGGCATCGTGGGACCGGCTTCATTCACGTCTCGGGCTGCTCCAGAGGTGCGGACGGCTTTCGGCAGGGAAGGGCCCGCGCTTGCGCATCACATTCGCCTGGATGTGGTCAAACCGCCACGAGCTGAGATCGCTGCCCGCATTTGCTTCGTCGGTTGGCGCCCGAGAAATCGACGTGCGATTCGTTGTACCGACCGTCGGGGTCGACAACCGAAACGAAGTGATCGACGACGCCGATCCGAGTGAATTGATGGACGTGCTGTGGAACGTGGCGCGCGACGCGACATCCCGCGGCATCCGGCTCAGTGCCTACCCGGCGATGGAGAAGGAGCCAGATGCAGACAACTCAGTGATCGGAAAAATTCGGCGAAAGCTGTGGCTCCTGCGGTCGGGAATCGACGGTCCTGAGCAGTGGCGTCGTTCGATGCGCGAGAAGATTGCCGGATGTTCCTTCCCGGGACGGACGCTCCTGATTCGCCCGAATGGCGCCGTGCTGCCCTGTCCATTCTGGGAGGATGAACCTATTGCGCTGCTACCGCGCGACGGACACCGGGCGATCTTTGGATCCCCCGATCTCGAGAAGATTCAGTCAGGGCTTCGAGCCGGTTGCCCCGTCGGGAGCTGTCGAAGCTGCGCCCTGAGGAAGGACGCTCTATTCCGCCCGCTGAAAATGGCTGCCAACGGCTCCGCAAAACCAGGCTAGCCCTTGGCCGGTTGCATCCCCACAAGGTACCGACCCCGCGACGGATCTGCCTGGACAGCCACGCTCGGCACAACTACCGTATCCCGATGACCGGACCCACGAGGAGCTCCAGGATGCATGGCCACTCTGAACTGAAACCGAAAACTCGCGACCGGACGCAGATCGACGAGCGCTACAAATGGGACCTGAGCCAGATCTACCCCGATTGGCAGACCTGGCGCTCGGAGCTCGAACGGCTCGACGAATTGATGCACTCGTATCAGAAGCTCAAGGGAACCCTCGCGGAGGGTTCGGAGAGGATTCTCGAGGCGAGCCGGCTGGCTGACGATCTGGGGCAGCTCGCCTACCGGGTCTACCAGTATCCGGGGCTCATGCAAAGCCAGGACACCCGCGACAACGCGGTGCAGGCCCGTCTCGAAGAGGTCAAGCTGGCGCTGGCGGCCTTTCGTCAGGCGACCGCGTGGTACACGCCCGAGCTGCTCGAGATTCCCGAGGAAACGATGCGGAGCTGGCTCGAAACGACCCCGGAGCTCGCTCCCTACCGATTCGGTATCGAGGAGAGCTACCGTATGCAACGCCACGTCCTCGACGAGGACGGTGAGCGTTTGCTAGCCTACGCCTCCACCTTCAGCGGCACCCCTTCCCAGACCTACACCATGTTGGCCGACGCAGACGTGAAATTTCCAACCGTCACGTTGTCCGATGGCAGCGAGGTGGTGGCCAGCCACGCCAACTACTCTCACGGTCTGCACTCTCTCCGCGAACAAAGCGACCGTGAAAAGCTCTTCAAGGCTCACTTCACGGTCTACGACGGGTTCCCCAACAGCTACGCCGCCATCTACAACGGGGTCCTCCAGAAGGACTGGTTCAGTGCCCGCTCGCGGCGCTACGAATCAGCCCTCGAGGCCAAGCTCGACGACGACAACATCCCGGTCGCGGTTGTGGAGAATCTCATCGAAACCGCTCGCGACGGAAGCAAACCACTCAGACGCTACCATCGCGTTCGCCGTGCCACGCTCGGTCTCGAACGTTACCGATATTTCGACGCCTATCTGCCATTGGTAGAGGCGGAATGGCCCCTCCCCTACAATGCGGTGGGCCGCTTGATTTCGAGCTCAGTGGAGATCTTCGGCGCCGACTACCGGCAGACAGTCGAACGGGCCTTCTCCGAGCGGTGGATCGATGTCTACGAAAACGAGGGCAAGCGATCGGGAGCCTTCTCCGCCGGGGTCTACGGCGTCCACCCCTACATGCTGCTCAACTACGCCGACACCCTCAACGACGCCTTTACGGTCGCCCACGAGATGGGCCACACCATGCACACGGTGCTGGCACACGAGAGTCAGCCCTTCGCCACCTCTTCATACTCGATCTTTGTCGCCGAGGTCGCGTCGATGACCAACGAGTCCCTCTTCCTCGACCGCCTGCTCGCCGAGGAGTCGGACGCCGCACGTCGCGTGACCCTGCTACAACACGCCATCGACGATATCTCCGCCGGCTTCTACCGCCAGGCGATGTTCGCGGATTTCGAGCTCAAGGCCCATCGAGAGGTCGAGGAGGGTCGCCCGATCACCGCCGAGGTTCTGCAGACGCTCTATCTCGAGAGCCTCGAGGGCTTCTTCGGCGACTCCCTCGACGACCAGGAGTGGTACCGCAATACGTGGGCTCGAATCCCACACTTTTTCGGCTCGCCCTATTACGTCTTTCAGTACGCCACCTCGAAGGCGGCGGCGAGCCTGCTCCATTGCGGGATGACGGACGGGGACGCCGAATCTCGCTCGGAGACCGTGAACCTCTATTTGGAGCTGCTGCGGTCCGGGGGCAAGGACCACCCCATCTCGCTGCTCCAAAAGGCAGGCGTGGACTTCTCCACCACCGAACCCACCGAGGCGTTGGTCGCGGAAATGGACGGGCTGGTCGAGCAGTTGGAAGGGGAGCTGGAAATCCTGAATTCGGAATTTTGAGTTTTGAGTTTTTGAGGTTTGAATTTCCACCCGCCCTTTCCTAATCTCCGACTTCGGGTCTCGGATTTTTCACACCACCTCCCCGAGAAGCTCGGTCCAACGTCGGGCTCGAGGATCTATCGGATCGGAGGGCGAATCAAAAATCCGAGACCCGAAATCGGAAGGGGTGGGCGGAGGGGCGCTACTTCGCCTTGTGCTTCCGGGTCCCCTCATAGAGCTCGAACTTGAGGAGCCGGCATTCAATCGGCCCGTTGAAGAGCGGGATCCGGCGCGCCGGTTTGAGCCCGATCTGTTTGGCGAGGCGAGGCTCCCCGGCCAGGATCCACGCGGTGGCCCCGGTCGCCTGTTTCTTCAAGCTGTTGCCGAATCGCCGATAAAGCCCAAAGAGCTTTTCGACCTCTCCGACGCGTTTACCGTACGGCGGGTTGGCCACGATCATCCCACCCTCTCCCCACGGCAGCTGGAGGTCGAGGGCGTCACGCTGTTCCACCGTGACCCAACGGTTCATCCACGCAGCCTTGAGGTTGCGTTCGGTGGACCGCAGGGCACGGTCGGCTCGGTCCCGCGCGATGATCGGCTGCTGCGCCTCACGGTGACCGTGGCTCGCCTCGTGCTGAACCTCCTCGAAGGTCACGAGATCGTGCACAGGCCAACGCTCGAACGCAAAGGCGCGGTGGAGGCCGGGCGGCGTTTTGGTGGCGATCAGCGCGGCTTCGACCGAGAAAGTCCCAGTTCCGCACATTGGATCGAGCAGAGGCTGGGAGCCGTCGTATCCCGCCAGCAGCAGGATGCCGGCAGCCAGCGTCTCGG
>CBDTWX010000455.1:0-4834 GCA_965364305.1 uncultured Thermoanaerobaculia bacterium | reverse complement strand
GATGTGTTACCTATGTCCCTAGAACAATCCGTTACCTATGTCCCTGGCCGTTCGGACAGGTTCCGCGGCAGCAATCAGAGGCAGTGAGAGTCTTCAGCGACAGCGTCGGTATCGGCCGCTCGAAGGATGCGAATCAGCTCTTTCGATTGATGAGCCAAACGTTCAACGTCGTAACGTTGCGATGTGGATCGCTCACGAGCGCTCGAGCGTTTTTGCGAGCTCGACCCAACCCTCGAGAGGGATGGTCCCGGGCCGCATCTTCGGTGAGAGCCCGGCGGCCTTGATGGTCTCGACATGACACGTCGGCCCCAGAGCGTTGCTCAGCATCTTTCTCGGTTTGGTGAGTGCCCGAGCCGCGACCGCCAATGCCCGCGTGAGTACATCCGGGTCGTAGGCAGGCGCCTTCAGATCGAGCAAGAGGACGCTGGAGACGACCTTGGGGGGCGGCCTGAACGCACGGCGGCCGACATCGAAGAGCCGTCTCGCGTCGGCCCAGGCCGCCCGCTCGAGAGCCATCAGTCCATGTCCGCGAGCTCCCGGTTCGGCGACCACCCGATCAACCACCTCCCGCTGCAACATCACAACCAGACGGCTCACGAGATCGTGGCGCGGCATCAAACGGCGGAGGATCGCGGACCCAACCGAGTACGGCAGGTTCGAAGCGACCTGCCATGGAGATTCAGAGGCCAACAAGAGATCGAGATCTTCGCCGAGGGCATCGGAGTGCCGGACCTCGAGACCGCGGTCGCCGAATCGCTGGGCCAGGGTGGGCACCAAGCTGCCGTCAAGCTCGAGGGCCAACACCCGATTGAATTTCTCGAGCAGCGGCTGAGTCAAGGCGCCGTGACCGGGGCCGATCTCGAGTACCCTCGGGGGATCAGGCGAGAGCTGGTCGGCGATCCTGCGGGCCACCGAAGCGTCGACGAGATAGTTCTGACCGAGGCGGCGGCGTTTCGGGCGACCCATCAGGAGAATTTTGAATTCTGAATTTTGAATTTTGAATTCCCACCCACCCCCCCTGAGTTCTGGAACGGGTGGGAAGCACTCAAAACTAAGAACTCAAAACTAAAGACTACTTTTTGCATGCCGCCGCCAATTGCGACGCGAATGTCTCGATTTCGCCGATCAACTCGTCGCAGTCGCCCATCGCACCGATGCGGCTGACAATCGCCGAACCGACCACGACGCCGTCGGCGAGCGCCGCCACCCTGGACACCTGCTCAGGACTCGAGATTCCAAACCCTACCGCAACGGGCAAGCGGGACGCCCTCCGGGCGGTGCGGATGTTTTCGGCCAGGTGACGATCGAGGTCCTGGCGTGCGCCCGTGACACCGGTTCGCGACACCAGGTACAGGAACCCGCCACCGAAACGGGCGGCGGCTTTCATGCGCTGCCGGGTCGAGGTCGGGGTGACGAGCATGATCAGATCGAGACCGGAGCCGCCGAGCGGCTCCTCGAAGACACGCATCTCTTCTGCCGGGATGTCGGTGAAGAGCACACCGTCAATCCCTGCCGCAGCCGCGTCGGAGGCGAAGCTCTCGACACCGTAACGCAGAACCGGATTGGCATAGGTAAAGAGCACGATCGGGACATCGAGATCCTGACGCACGACCTCCACCGCCGCCAGGACCCCGCTCAAGCTCGTCCCCGAGGCAAGGGCGCGCTCGGCCGCTCTCTGGTTGGTGGGGCCGTCGGCAATAGGATCCGAAAAAGGCACCCCGAGCTCGACGACGTCGGCACCGGCGCTTGCCAGCGCACGAACCAGCTCCACCGTGCGTGCCAGTGATGGATCACCAGCTGTGATGTACGCTATGAAGGCTGCCCGTTTCTCACGCTTCGCAGTCCGGAAAACTTCATCGAGCCGGCTCACGGTGTCTCGCTTTCGACCCTGGCCACCTCGTCAAGGTCTTTGTCCCCGCGCCCGGAGAGGTTGACCAGGACGTTCGAACTGAGGGGCATCGATGGTGCAACCTTGAGCGCATAGGCCACCGCGTGCGCGGACTCCAAGGCTGGAACGATGCCTTCGCACTCGGCCAGCAGGTGGAAAGCAGCGATCGCCTCGGTATCATCCACTTGGGTGTAGGTGACACGGCCCTCCTCCCACCACCGAACATGCTCGGGCCCGACCGCAGGGTAGTCGAGCCCGGCCGACACCGAGTGGGTGCCGAGGATCTGCCCGTCGTCGTCCTGCAGGACCATTGTGCGGGTGCCGTGGAGGACGCCGGGCGCGCCGCCGTTCGCGAATCGAGCCGCGTGTTCGCCCGGCGCGGATCCGTATCCCCCGGCCTCCACACCGACCAACCCGACGGATTCATGGGGAACGAATGCGGTGAAGATCCCGGCTGCGTTGGATCCCCCACCGACGCAGGCCACCACGAGGTCGGGCAACCCGCCCGCGGCTTTCTTGATCTGCGAGAGCGCCTCGCGACCGATCACCGTTTGAAAGTCGCGCACCATCATTGGGTACGGGTGGGGACCGAGGACCGAACCGAGGATGTAGTGGGTGGTTTGAACATTGGTAACCCAATCCCTCAGGGACTCGTTGATCGCATCTTTGAGGGTCTGTGACCCCGACTCGACCGCCACCACCGCGGCGCCCAGCAGACGCATTCGGACAACGTTGAGCTCCTGGCGCCTGATGTCCTCGGCGCCCATATAGATCTGACACTCGAGACCGAGCAGCGCCGCCGCGGTGGCGACCGCAACCCCGTGTTGTCCGGCACCGGTCTCGGCGATCACCCGCCCCTTGTCCATCTCATACGCCAACAGGGCCTGCCCGAGAGCGTTATTGATCTTGTGGGCGCCGGTATGGCAGAGGTCCTCGCGTTTGAGCCAGACGCGCGCCCCTCCGAGACGCGCCGACAGGCGTCGCGCCTGGAACACAGGCGTCGGGCGGCCGACATATCGTCTCAACAACCCGTCGAGACGGGAGCGAAAGCCGCGATCTCGGGCGGCCTTTCGATAGGCCTGCTCGAGCTCCGCCAGCGGCGCCATCAACGTTTCGGGAACAAAACGGCCCCCGTAGTTACCAAAGTATCCTCGGTCGTCCGGGAGTTTCTTCATAAGAGGGTTGATTCTAACTCAATCGCCCCTCGAAGGGGCGATTGAGAGGGCAGGGCTTGTGCCCTGAGGCTACGGGTTTGCCCGCCTTCCCACCCACAGCTCGTGAAACCCATCGGTGTAGCGCCAGAATCGGCGACGGCTGGCAGCGGCAGCATCCAGGGGCAGGGGCAGGATCAGTGGCCGCAGTCAGCGACCGCGACAGTGTCAGCGGCTGCGTCAGCGGCGGGAACCAGTCCCGCCCGCCAGGCGAAGCTGATCCGGCCCGTGATTGCTGCCTCTGGTTGGTGCCACCAAATTCGGGCGCTGGTCGCTGGCGCTGATTCCTGGCGCTGACCCTGACCCGGATTTTGACCCTGCCGTCCGCCCAGTCGAGCACCAAGCCGGACCCGGAGACGGGCACGGGGAAGTTGGGCGGAAGCTCCGCATTCCTAATTCCTCGTGACCCCCGCTCCCTCCTCAAGGCCGCAGCTGCTCGATAACTTCTGCGCTGACCCACCAGATATCCGAACTCCCCTGACCCGGGCGGGTGGACATCTCGAGAAGATCGGAGATCGGCCGTCCCGCAAGAGGCAGACCGGAATCGCCACCGGTCCGCGACGTCATAAAAAAAAGGTATTTGCCGTCGGGGGAGAGCGACGCCGACCACTCGCGCCCTTCCGGCTGGTTGATGGCGTCGCCCATGTTGATGGGTTCCGACCACGTGTCGTCGTCGGACCGGAAGACGACGTAGTAATCGACCCCACCAAGGCTATCCTCCCGACCCATGGCAGGCACGATCACAAAAGACTCGTCTGGTGACACATAAACGTTGAACCGATTCGATCCACAGTTGACTTCCGGTCCGAGGATTTCGGGTTCATCATAGACCCCATCCACCAACCGTGATCGATAGGTGGACGAAACCCGGTCATCGCCCTCACGTGTGAAGTACAGGGTGCCGTCGGCCGTCACCGACGGAAAGTACTCGGGTGATGCCGAATTGATCGGCGGTCCGAGGTTGTAGGGCTCACTCCAGCGATCGCCCTCCCGGTCCATCACCCAGATGTCCTGGTAGACCCAGCCCGATTTTTCCTCCTGACCGGGCTGTGGCCGCGTCGACAGGAAAAAGAACCTCTGTCCGTCGGGCGAGATGGACGGCTCGATATCCAGGTATCGACCCGAGAACGGCGCCACCTCGGGCTCGCGCCAGAACCCGTTCTCCATTCTGCTGACCATAATCATCGTTCGACCGCCAACGGTGACGCTGAAGTAGATTTCCTCACCATTCGGTGTGATTGCCATGTCCCGGGTTGCCAGTCCGGTCGACACGATCCCCGGCGCGAAGACCTCCGGGGTCAAACCGGGAGGATTCTGACCGAGATAGGGTCCCCGAAGCTCGGGGAACTCACCGAGAGACTCCGTGTCGGGTGGAGCGGTGGGTGCGCACGCGACGAATACAATACACACGAGACAGACGATTCTTCTTTGAAGCATCGGATCCTCCTCCGATGTCCTACGTGCAAACGCATGAATCGTTCTTCAGTGGTTCGCGATGTGTAGACTCGAAGGCGGATGAGGTCACAGAAAATCACGCGTCAGACACGAGGTCGCCTCGTGTTGAGCGGTTCCTCCGAGGAGTCGCTGCGGTTGCTCACCCTCGGGCACTCCCGGGAGGTGCTGGCGGGGATGAAGTTCGGTGGCGACGTCGCGGACGGCATCCAGCAGCCTGGCGGCCGTCTCGGCGGCGGTCTCGGAACTCTCGCGGTCGGTCACGGCATGCCTCGCGTTCTTC